>CALLAV010000023.1 GCA_938001995.1 uncultured Amylibacter sp.
TTGGGTCCTTTTGGGGTCATCACCTACGGTGGGTATATGGCTATCAATGGCGATCTGGAGGTCGGCGTGATCCTCGCCTTTGTCACAGGACTGGAACGATTGTCTTCACCCGTACGCGAGTTGGTGGGGTCCTACAGTCAAATCACTGACGCACGGATGCGCTATGCCACGCTGCTGGACGGGTTCCCTGATGAAATGGATGAAGCTGACGTGAAAAAGCCAGCCTAAGCGCTAAGCATCCGCAGGCCTTGGGTCACATCCGCGCGGATCGCCAGCTTTAACCCGGGTTCATCCCCTACCCGCAGCGCAGCAATCGCTGTGCGATGGTTGCCCGCCGCATTGGGCCGTTGCAAGCGGGCGTATAGGGCGGACATGGTTGGCCCCATTTGCAACCAAACCGTTTCCACCATTGCCAACATCGCGGGGGCTTGGGCCCGTAGATAGAGCGTGCGGTGAAATTCCAGATTGGCACGAATATAACCCACCGCATCGTTTTTCACGATGGTCTGCTCAATCGTCGTATTGATGTTTTGCAGCCGTTCAATCAGCGCCAAATGCGCCCGCGGTTGCGCCCGCGCCGCCAACTCAGGTTCCAACAACGCACGAATAGACGCCAGTTCTTCGATCCGCTCGGTGCTGAGCAATGGGGCCGTTACACGCCCTGTAGAAGACATCGACAGCGCACCCTCTGCCGTAAGGCGACGCACCGCTTCGCGCGCGGGTGTCATGGACACGTCGAATTCATCCGCAATCCCACGAATGGTCATGGCTTGGCCGGGTGTGATCTCTCCGTGCATGATCCGCGTTCGCAAAGCACGAAACACGCGTTCGTGGGTGGGGCCTGTGGGTTCAGTCGATGGTATGCGTTCTGGTCGGATCATGCGCTTTTGTGATCACAGACCGGTGCCAAGTCAACTCCAAACCCTTGGATCTTAAAACTGATACCGATGAAGATGTGCGCCGTGTTTGCGCAACCAGCCCCGTTGCAGTTTGTAATCAGGATAAATCGCTGCCACCTGCCGCCAGTATGCGTCTGAATGGTTCATTTCCACCAAATGGCACACTTCATGGGCCGCCACATAATCCTGCACGGCCCGCGGGGCCATAATCAAACGCCATGAATACATCAGATTGCCATCACTGGTGCACGATCCCCAGCGCGACCGCGTATCGCGCAGGGTGATGCGCGAAAACGACCGCCCAACCATCTTGGCATAGCGTTCAGAGGAGTCCGCCAATCGATCCCGCGCCAGCGTTTTATAAAACGCCCGCAGTTTGGCAGGGACTTGCGCATCGTTTCCGGGCACATACAAAACGCCCGCCTCAAAGCGCACCTGCCGACCCGTTCCAAGCGTGATCGGCGCATCAATTCCGTCCAGTAGGATCGATCCGCCAAACGTCGGGACGATTTGATCGGGTCGCTTGTTCAAATGCTTGCGCAGCCAGCCGTCATGGTCCTGTGCAAAGGCCACTGCATCGCGCATGGCCGCGCGTTTTGGCATGGTTAGACTGACGGTTCCGTCCACATTAGAAATGCGCAGCGAAAATCGCCGCGCCCGCGCTGATTTTTTCAACGTCACAGTGATCGGTGGGGTGCCAATTTCTAAGGTCTCAGCCATGCTCGCATCCTTACCTTGCTTGCAAAAAGTGGCAATAGATTTCAGTCGCTGCGAAAAATTCCATTCAACCTTTGACAACCTTGCCAGCCTGTGGCAAGTGGCGTCGATACTCGAGAAATAAGTCAACCCAAGGGGTTCTCAATGCCAAAAGAAGAATGGGGTGTGAAACGCGTCTGCCCTGAAACAGGCAAACGTTTTTACGATCTGGGCAAAGACCCAGTCGTCAGCCCGTACACGGGTAAAGAATATCCATTGTCGCAATTTGTCTCTGACAAATCCAAGACGACAATGGCTGACAAAGAAGATAAATCCGCCATCAAGAAAGCCACGGAGGCTGATGATGACGATGATCTCGACGTGCTCGATGATGACGACGATGATTCCGATGTGGATCTCGGCGATGACGTGCTCGAAGATGATGACGATGATACTGTGCCGCTCGAAGAAATTGCAGACGTTCCTGCAAACGACGACGACGACAGCTAAAAGATTGGATTTTCCGCTTGCATGGCCTTGCGGGACTTCCTAAATACCGTGCGTGCAACCGCACATGTGGGGCCTTAGCTCAGCTGGGAGAGCGCTTCGCTGGCAGCGAAGAGGTCAGGAGTTCGATCCTCCTAGGCTCCACCAAATCCCTCCTTACTTTCCGTTTGAATTGGTCACTAGGATCGTCAGGTAGCACTGTCGAAAATGGCGGCAACAACTTTGGCGATTGTGGTCTTGGGTTATTTGGGTGGTTTTGATTTCACAAAATCAAACGCTTCAAAAGGCACCAACGCCCCTTTGTGCTGGATCACTGTGCTGGCACAACGTTGTGCGATTTGCACGGCCTCCGGTGTGGAGGCCCCTTCCAAAGTCGCAGCAAGAAAGCTGCCGTTAAAGGAATCCCCTGCGGCTGTCGTGTCTTTGATCGTGCTCAGAGGCGCAACTGGATACACGGTCATCACATTGTTGTCTAAGTGGATCGTGTCACCCGCACCATTTTTCACAACAACCCGCCGTGCGCCAAGTGCGCTGTATCGCTTGGCGGTGTCTTCTGGGGTTTTGTCGCCAAATGTAGTGGTTTCATCGTCAAAACTGGGCATGACAATGTCCGAAATGGCCGCCGCATCAGAAATGACGCGCCGCATGCGGTCCTTGTCTGGCCAAAGTTGGGGGCGAATGTTTGGATCAAAAACGATCAAGGCGCCCTTTGGTTTTCGCGCACGCAGTCCGTGCAGCAGCGCGTCGCAGTCCTGATCTGGTAAAATCGCCAAAGTGATCCCCGACAGATAGATGATCTGCGCCGATGCAACCTTGGCCCACAGCGCGTCGCGACCCTGCATCATCAGCCGCGCCGCAGAAGTGTCGCGCCAATAGGTAAAGCTGCGCTCTGCCCCGTCTAGATGGATTGCATAAAGTCCTGGCCTGCGGTCCTCAATCCGTGGGATGCTTTCGCATTCAATCCCAGCCTTGTGAATGAAATCCAACATTTGATCTGACAAAGGATCCGTTCCAAGCGCCGTAAAAAACGCCACAGACACATCACGCGAAGCAAAGGCACGTGCATACCATAACGCATTGAAAACATCGCCAGAAAACGCTTGCCGCCACAAACCCCTGCCTTCCGAAGACAGTTCGACCATACATTCACCAATTCCCAGAATTGAAGCCATCTTGACCAACCTATTTTCCGTTCCGCGTGTTCAGGACGTTAATGCTTTGATCGCGCCGTGTAATTCAGACAATCCTTTTAGTCGACCCAGATAAGAATATCCCGGATTTGAGCGAACGTTTCGCTCAAAATCTAAAAGGTGGCCGTGATCGGGACGAAACGGCAACGCGCACTGTCGTTCAGAAATAGCCAACAGCGCTCTAAGAACACCAATCATGTCTACGCTACCTTCAAAAACAGAAGACTCGTAAAAGCTGCCGTTTGGGTCCCGTTTCACATTGCGCAGATGGGCAAAATGGATCTGCGCTGCGAATTCTTTGGCGATGGATGACAGATCATTGTCAGCGCGTGCCCCCAAGGATCCCGTACACAGCGTCAGGCCATTTGCGGGACTTGGCTGAGCATCCACAATTGCGCGTAGGTCAGCCGCTGTTGAAACACAGCGTGGCAACCCAAACAAAGGTAAAGGCGGATCGTCAGGATGGATCGCAAGTTTGATCCCCAAGGCTTCGGCCTCTGGCACGACGACGCCTAGAAAAGAGGCTAGGTTATCGCGCAGATCTGCGTGGCTTAAGTGCGAAAAGCTCTCGATCCCTGATTTCAACTGTGAAACCGAAAAGGAAGACGCACTGCCAGGAAGCCCCGCTATGATGTTCCGCGCGAGCGCGCCATCTTCGTCGGGTGTCATTTGAGCATGTCGCTGGTGCGCCGCGCTAAGAAGATCGGCTGGATAATCCCCATCCGCATCTGAACGTTCCAGAATATGGACATCAAATACAATGAAATCGACCATATCAAAGCGCAAAGCTTTGCCGCGACCTGGCACGTGAAAATCAAGGTCGGTGCGTGTCCAATCCAGCAGAGGCATAAAATTGTAGCAGATCGTTTTGACACCTGCATTGGACAAGACGCGCATCGTCTGGACCCAAGCATCCACTTCTGATCTGGCCGCACTGCCCTTCAATTTGATCGCATCAGGCATCCAAATGGATTCACAAACATCCCAAGTCAGGTCATGATCTTCGATCATCTGTTTGATCTTCGCGACCTCTGTACGAGGCCAAGCCGTGCCGGCGGGTTGGTCATGGAGTGCGGTGACAATGCCTGTGGCCCCTGCCTGTTTGATCTGGTCAAGCGAGATCGGATCACGCGGCCCAAACCACCGCCAGACGGGCTTTAACGGTGCTGGGTTCGGCGTCATTTGAACGTCGAAGGCATAAGGTTGCGCGGCAGCCAAAGGGCAATTTCGGGGAAGATAATGATTAGGATCAGGATCAAGAGCATGGGCGCGAGGATGATCACTACATCACGCATCACATGGACCACATTCATGCCGCCAATCGCTGCTGATATCAACAAACACAGCCCATAGGGCGGCGTTACCAATCCAAATGCCAGCGAAATAATTCCAATGATCGCAAAGGCGACAGGATGAATATCGGCAGCGGTCGCGACCGGCAGCAGAACGGTGCCGAGGATGATGATCGTGGGGATCGCATCAATAAACAGGCCAAAGAACAAGAATAGCGCAGCGATGATCAAGGCTGTTCCGATGTACCCCATTTGATAAGCGGTCAGGACCTCTACCACCATGCGCGGGACATTGTAGAACGCCAGCATCCATCCAAATGCAGACGCGGTGCCGATTGCAAAAAGAGAGATGGAGGCGAAACGCCCCGTTTCATAAAATATGCCACCAAGGTCACGGAAAGTAACGGTGCGATAGACAAAAGCGCCGAGGATCAAGGCATAGGCCGCTGCGATAATCGCACTTTCGGTTGGGGTGACGATGCCGCCCACAATGCCGCCAATGACCAAAACGGGTGTCAGCATCGCCAAGAACGCACCTTTAAAGGCGGTCCAGAACTGCGCGAACGTCGGTTTCATAACGATAGGATAATCGTAGACTTTGGCGTAACCATAGACAGTAGCCATCAACGCACCACCGATCAGAATGCCAGGTACGGCCCCCGCAAGGAACAAGGCCCCCACGGACATTTGCATTACACCACCCCAGACAACCATCAGAATGCTAGGCGGAATAATCACGCCCATCACGGATGAACAGGCCGTGATGGCAATGGCGAACCGTGTGTCATAGCCCTCTTTCACCATTGCGGGGATCAGGATTTTGCCACAGCCTGCCGCGTCCGCAGTAGACGAGCCTGAAATTCCCGCGAAAAGCATAGACACGGCCACGTTCACATGACCAAGCCCACCTGGCATCCAGCCAGTCAGCACGCGGGCGAAATCAATCAAGCGGGCCGTGATCTTGCCTGAATTCATCAGGTTCGCCGCCAAAAGAAAGAAGGGAACAGCCAGCAGGATGAACGAATTATACGACTGAAACATCCGATCCAGAATAATGAACGGCGTCAGGCGGATATCCAGCACCACAATCGGAATGGTCGCAATACCGAGTGCAAAAGCCACGGGTACACGGATGAAGATAAGGAACAGAAACCCACCCACAAGGATGGCACAGGCGACACCTGTCGAAATGATCATTGGATTGCTTTCTTGCTGATCTTATAGGCGGCGACAGCTTCGCCAAAGCGGTAGAGCGTGAAGGCCGCCCAAATGACGCCTGCAATGGGAACGGTGATGTAGGTCCACAAGAAATTCGCCTTCATCATAACAGAACTTTGGATCGAACCGATCTTTGCGTATTCGATGCCGTACCATGCAAAAAGGCCAGCAAAGAGCCCGACGAACAGGAATACGACGCCTTTTTGGATCAAGATACCCAGCGGGGATCTTGCGTCGCGGGTGATGACCACATCGAAATGCGTGCCGTCCCAAACCGCAACCATAGAGCCGATCATGACAACCCAGACAAAGATGAACGTCGCAAGCTCTTCTGTCCAAAGGTACACGGGGATGATGCCTGTGTAGCGCGCAATAACCTGCATACCGACGGGGATCGCCAGTGAGGCCATGAGGACCCCAAGAAGCACGCGCAAACCGTTGCAGAAATTTTCAAGAAGACGCCCGATCATGGTGGTTCCCCCAAAAGATACGGAAGGTGTGTCCGAAGACAAAAAAGGCACCCCGACATGCAGGGTGCCTTCTAGGGAGATTACATGCCGCGAACGGATGTAAGCAAGTCAGTCGCGTTGATTTCAGCAGCGAATGCGTCTTGTACGGGTACGACCATATCCAGCAGCTTTTCGCGGCCTTCAAATTCCTGCACCTGCACTTGGCCAGCGTCGACCATTTCTTGCAGCTTAATGCCATCTTCACGGGATTCCAGCTCGCGGCCAAAGGCCCCTGCTTCAGCGCCCGCTTCCATCACTGCTTTCTGAACCGCTTCTGGCAGTTTGCGGAAGGATTTGCCGCTCATGACAATGGGGCGCACGGTGATTGTGTGCTTTGTCAGTGTGACGTGCGGTGCGACTTCGTAGAACTTGAGGTTCTGGATAGACGCCGCTTCGTTTTCAAAGCCTGCGATAACGCCAGATTGGATCGCGTTGTAAACTTCGTTATACGCAATCGCAGAAGGGGCTGCTGTCAGCGCGTCAAAGATTTGCGCTTGGATTGGAGCGCCCATAACGCGCATCTTGTGGCCGTTCAGCTCTTCCAGATTGCCGATGGGTTCCGCAGACACGAGGTTGCGGACGCCGCCACCGGTATAGCCGATGATCATAATATCAGCGTTATCCAGCAGTTCTTTTTCCAGCGGAGCAAAAGCGTCGCTTGATAGAACAGTGTTCCAATGATCCAGATCGCGGAACAGGAACGGCATGTCCATCAATGGGATCGCAGGTGCGAACTTCGCCATATTGGACGGCGCCATGATGGTGTAATCAATCGCAACGCCCTGTTGCAAAAAGTTAACGTAGTCTTTTTCTACGCCCAACTCGCCGTTCAAGCGCAGATCAAACGTTGCAGCACCCGGTGCCTTTTCCTCAACCAAACGCGCAAATTCGCGCATCGTTTTGGTGAAGGCGTGGTTGTCGTCAAACATGCTCGCGCCGCGCAGCGTGATATCCTGTGCCGCGGCGGGAATGCTCGCTGCAAAGCCAACGGCCAGTGCAAGCGCACCTGCAAGTGTTTTACGCTTGGTTGAATCGAAAAGTGTCATGTGCGTTCCTCCCAGAAACTGTTTCAGCCGCCCAGAGTGGACGTGCAACATCAGATTTTCTCAAATCCCACTTGAGTTAAGCTACCATACCAGTCCGCGTCAAGTAAAATGCTGACTAGTATGGTACTTTAGTTTTGTCTTCCGTTCCTCTATAATGGAGAGTAGTATAAACATGGGCTTTTTGTGGGCCACCCGAAACATTTTATCCGCGCGCCTTTGTTCTGACGGTGCAATGGATGTGTTTAGGATTGGTCCAATGGCTTTTTCCAATGTGATTCGGGCACAAGATTGCGCCGTTTCCATCAAATCAGAAGACGAACAATGATGACACCTTTGGATGAGATTATTGGCAACGGCCAAAAAGATCGCAAGCGGATGACCACAACGGAAGAGATATTTCTTCAGTTGAAAGCGGACATTATCGCGATGAAACTGGCCCCTGGCGCAAAGATATCTGAAGCCGAGGTCGCAAAGACATTCGATGTGTCCCGCCAACCCGTGCGCGAGGCGTTTTTGCGTTTGGGGGAGCTGAATTTGCTGCAAATTGTGCCACAGAAGGCGACGCGAATTTGCAAAATTTCCCATCAAAAACTGCGAGATACACGATTTATTCGCGCTGCGATTGAAATCGAAGTGGTGCGCGTGGCCTGCCACACCGCCACGGTAGAGGCTTTGGCCGCATTGGCCCGAAACCTAGAAGAGCAGAAGGTCGCGATTAAGGCACGAGATGCGAAATTGCTGCACGATCTCGATTACGAATTCCATCGGTTGATCTGCGTGGCGGCGGACAGATTGCCTGCCTTTGATGCGATTGCCGAAAACAAAACCCATACGGATCGGGTTTGCGGGCTAGAGTTGGCAGACACGTCTGGCATGGACGGCGTATTTGAAGGGCATACAGATATCTTCAACGCGATTCGCGATGGAGATGAAGACAAAGCCGTGGCCGCGACGCGTCATCACCTAAGCCATCTGGACGCAACTTTGCTCAAGGCGAGCACAAATCACCCAGATTTATTTGAGAGTTAACGCCCTCTCCTATCAGCTTTTAGGAAAACGTTGACATAAAATGCTGACTACCATACCAGATAAGGGGAGAGGCAGATTTGCCTCAATCCATATCACTTGAGGGTAAGTCATGACATTGAACGGCAAAACAGCGATTGTAACAGGCGGCGGCAGAGACATCGGACGTGCATGCGCCTTGCGATTGGCCAAAGAAGGCGCGCGCGTTGCCATCAATTTTCATTCCAGCAGCGCAGGCGCGGATTCGGCTGTATCCGAGATCACGGCCGCTGGCGGCGAAGCCTTCGCGTTGCAAGGCGACATGACGAACCCCACGGATGTGGCAGCCCTTGTTGCACAAACGCAATCGCAGTTTGGTGCTGGCATTGACGTTTTGGTACATGTGACAGGCGGGTTGGTGGCGCGCAAAACAATTCCAGATATGGATTTGGCCCATTGGAACGCTGTGATGGAGCTGAATGTGACCTCGTTCTTTCACGCCGCCAAAGCAGTGACGCCGCATATGCCAGCGGGCAGCAGCATCATTTCCTTTGCATCCCAAGCGGGTCGTGACGGCGGTGGGCCAGGTGCAATTGCCTATGCGGCCTCAAAAGGCGCGGTTATGACCATGACACGCGGCATGGCCAAAGAGCTCGGTCCAGACATTCGCGTGAATACGGTGTGTCCAGGTATGATCGACACAGATTTTCACAACATCTTCACCAAAGACGCTGTACGCAGTAACGTGGCCAACGCAACCCCCCTAAAGCGTGAGGGGAAGTCCGAAGAAGTGGCCAATCTGGTTGCCTTCCTTGCGTCAGACGAAGGCTCCTTCATGACTGGCACGAGTTTAGACATCAACGGCGGCATCCTGTTCTCTTAATCTGACTAAGGACGGGAAACCGCAACTTGCGCAGGCAGGCGTTGTTCACGTCTGCCAGTTCAACACGACCTTACCCGAACGGCCAGACTTCATTTCGCCAAATCCTTTGGCAAAATCAGCAACGTCGTAGCGGTGTGTAATAACGCGGCTTACGTCCAACCCATTTTGCAGCATAGCAATCATTTTGTACCATGTTTCAAACATCTCGCGCCCATAAACGCCCTTGATTGTGATGGCTTTGAATACGATCCGGCTCCAGTTTACGGGGGACTCTCCGGGGGGAATGCCCAAAAGTGCAATTTTACCGCCCATCACAAGCGCCTCGACCATTTGATCGAGCGCCGCTTGGCTGCCTGACATTTCCAACCCCACGTCAAACCCTTGCTTGAGACCCAACTCATGCGCGACGTCGTGCAGATCTTCCTTTGCCACGTTTACGGCCCGCACACTTGGAACCACATGCGCAGCGAGCGCCAAACGGTCTGGATTGATATCGGTAATTACCACATTTCGCGCCCCTGCATGGCGCGCAACCGCAGCCGCCATAATGCCGATGGGGCCAGCCCCTGTTATTAGAACGTCTTCCCCCAGCAGATCAAAGCTCAGCGCGGTGTGAACCGCGTTGCCCAAGGGATCAAGGATCGCGCCAATGTCATCGGAAATGTCATCAGGCAGCGGCACAACATTAAAGGCAGGCAAGCGCAGGTATTGTGCAAACGCGCCTTGCACGTTGACGCCTATGCCCCGCGTTCCCGGATCAAGATGAAACTTGCCCGCGCGCGATTGGCGGCTGTCCGTTTCGATCAGATGTCCTTCGCCTGAACAGCGTTGCCCAAGGGTTAGTCCTTTCACATCGCGGCCAATATCGACGATTTCACCCGCAAATTCATGCCCAGTGATCATCGGTACGGGTACGGTTGCCGCGGCCCATTCATCCCAATTCCAAATGTGGATATCCGTGCCACAAATCCCAGTTTTATTGATACGGATCAGCACATCATCTGGGCCTATTTCTGGCACTGGGGCCTCGATCTTCCAGAGGCCCTCTTCGGGTTTTGTTTTGGCCAGCGCCTGCATCGTGTTCGCAGTCATGAGATAACGCCCAAAGCCCGGCCCACTTTGCCAAAGGCAACGAGGGCGCGGTCCAGCTCTGCGATGCTGAGGGCTGCGTTCATCTGGGTGCGAATGCGGGCTTGGCCGCGCGGAACCACGGGAAAGAAGAAGCCAGAGACATAGACGCCTTCTTCAAACAGCTGCGCCGCCATATCTTGGGCCAATTGCGCCTCGCCAAGCATAACGGGAATGATCGGGTGTTCCCCTGGCAACAGATCAAAGCCTAATTTCGTCAGGCCTGCGCGCCAATGAGCCGCGTTTTCAAACAGTTTTGCCCGCAAGTCTGCGCCCTCCTCCACCAAACGAATGGCTTCGATCCCAGCGGCGACCACCGCAGGTGGCAGCGAATTGGAAAACAAATAGGGACGCGCCCGTTGGCGCAGCAGATCAATCACCGGCTGCGGTCCTGCGATATACCCACCAATCGCACCGCCGAGCGCCTTGCCAAGCGTGCCTGTCAGAATATCAACATCGACGCCAGAATGATCAGGCGTACCTGCCCCGCGTGGTCCCATGAACCCCGTGGCATGGCAGTCATCAACCATGACAACAGCGTTGAATTTGTCCGCCAACGTTCGAATGCCTTGCAGGTTTGCCAGTGTCCCATCCATGGAAAATACGCCATCTGTGGCGATCATAATGTGACGCGCACCTGCGGCTTTTGCTTCAACCAGCTTTGCTTCCAAATCCGCCATATCATTGTTCGCATAGCGATAGCGCTTGGCCTTGCACAGACGTATGCCATCAATGATCGACGCATGGTTCAGGCTGTCCGAAATGACCGCGTCATCTGCCCCCAAAAGCGGTTCAAACAGTCCGCCGTTTGCATCAAAACAGGCTGCAAACAGGATAGAATCGTCTTTGCCTAGGAACGCCGCCAGCCGCTGTTCCAATTCGCGGTGCAAGTCTTGCGTTCCGCAAATAAAGCGCACGCTTGCCATTCCATACCCATGCTGATCCATCGCAGATTGCGCGGCTTTTATCAGGTCAGGATGATTGGCGAGCCCTAAGTAATTGTTCGCGCACAGGTTAATCACGTCGCGGTCTTGCACAGACACGGTTCCCGCTTGCGCAGAGGTGATTAGACGCTCGCGTTTGTACAGACCTTCGGCTTCGATGTTCGAAAGGGTTTGAGTGATATCGGTCAGAAATTGGCTGGGCATGAGGTATCTCCTTAGATACCCAATTCTTGCATAACGGAAAATTTTCCACAATACAGTATTCCGTTATTGTGGACGATTTTCCACTAAAATGGGCTTCTAGCTGGATTTCACAATTAAAAACACCCGCGCAGCCCCTTCTAATGCCGATATCTCATGGGGCACGTCCGCTGCATATCGCGCGGTGTCTCCAACGGATAAATCCTGTACGGCAGAGCCAGAAATCACCCGAACAGCCCCTTCTAGAACGGCGAGCTGTTCTGTCGTCCCCCGCGTGTGCGGCTGGCTTTTTAACACACCTGCGGCTTGCAAGGTAATGTCATAAACTTCGTGGCCTCCTGCCTCTTCTGGCGGGGAGAGGATGGCAATACGGCAGCCTTGGCCCATGTTATCAATGGTCGGAACCTCGGGTGCGCGCAGCACATCAATGCGATCACCTGCGTCTTTGTCATCCAGCAACCCTGCAAAATCCACATTCAGTGCCCGTGTCAGGTTCCACAAAGTTGCAATGGTCGGGCTGCTTTCTCCGCGTTCAATCTGGCTGACCATAGAGCGCGACACCCCGCTAAGGTTTGCAATTGCGTCAAGTGAAAGGCCCTGCGCCTTGCGCGCTTCCTTTAATCGCGCTGGAAGCGCTTCTAAGATAGTATCAGTGTTTTCCGTCATACTGGAAACCTACGTCAGATTGAAAATTTTGCAAGCGCCCAATGTACTTTTCATCGCAGATGTCGCAAAAGTTTTCGATCAATCAAAGGTTCAATCAGGGCGTGACTTACCTTAACATAGGGTTAGCCAACACCTTGGGAATGAAGTCGTGAACCAACAAATCGTCACACGGATCAAGTGTAAGGATTGTCCAATCCGCCATCGCGCCGTCTGTTCTACTGCGGATGAAACCGAATTGGCGTCGATGGAACAGATCAAAACCTACACCACGCATCGCGCGGGCGAACCCATTTTATGGCGCGGTGACGAGATAAAATTCGTAGCCAGTATCGTGGACGGTGTGGCAACCCTTGGCCAAACGCTCGAGGACGGGCGCACACAGGTGGTCGGCCTGATGCTGCCATCCGATTTTATTGGTCGCCCGGGACGGGAGAAATCCAAATTTGATATTGTTGCCTCAACCGATGTGACGCTCTGTCGGTTTGAGCGAAAACCCTTTGAGCATCTGTTGGCAACGACTCCACATATTTCGCAACGCCTTGTAGAAATTGCCTTGGATGAATTGGACGCCGCGCGCGATTGGATGATCCTGCTTGGTCGCAAAACCGCGAGCGAGAAAATCGCGACCTTCCTGTCAATGTTGATCAAACGCCAGCACATTGAACGGATTGATGGAATGCAACCGCGCCTTGCGCTGCCCTTAACGCGGGAAAAGATTGCGGATTATTTGGCCCTGACGCTCGAAACTGTGAGCCGTCAAATGACTGCGTTACAACGGGCGGGCGTATTGGAATTCACCGATCGACGGCATTTCAATGTGCTCGATATGGATGCGCTGCGCCGTGCTACGGGTGATGACGAACCCCTTTAAATCGGTGTGATTTTGAAAACTTGATTCAGATCAAGGTTCTTGCTCCAACGGCATCCTAAAAAATACCTGCGAACAGGCGTGTTCTCTCTCTGAGCACGCAAAACTCAAAGGTGTATCATGAATTTTGTAAAGCTGCTGGCGCTGGCCTTCATCACGATTTTCGCGGCGATGGCGTCCAATTGGGCTGTTGATCTTGCCTATAAAGTGCATGCCTTGCTGATCATGCTTGTGTCTGGCGGCATGTTTGTTTGGGTGCTTGGTCTTGTTGGCGAACCCCGCACGCAAGTGGCAACACCATCAGGCTACGCTGACGGTGTTATCCGCGCGGGCGTGATTGCGACGGCATTCTGGGGCATCACTGGTTTTCTGGTCGGCACATTCATCGCCTTCCAGCTGGCCTTTCCCGAACTGAACTTTGACTGGGGCCAACCCTTTACAAACTTTGGCCGCCTGCGCCCGTTGCACACCAGCGCAGTGATCTTCGCCTTTGGCGGCAACGCCCTGATCGCCACATCCTTTTACGTGGTGCAACGCACATCGAGCGCGCGCCTTTGGGGCGGGAACCTGAACTGGTTCGTCTTTTGGGGCTATCAATTGTTCATCGTTTTGGCCGCCACTGGATACCTGCTCGGTTCAACCCAATCCAAGGAATACGCAGAACCCGAATGGTATGTGGATATCTGGCTAACGATTGTCTGGCTCGCCTATTTGGCTGTGTTCCTCGGTACGATCTTTAAACGCCGCGAGCGTCATATCTATGTGGCGAACTGGTTCTTTCTGTCTTTCATTATCACCGTCGCAATGCTGCATGTCGTCAACAATCTGTCGATTCCAGTCAGCATCTGGGGCAGCAAATCTGTTCAAGTCTTTAGCGGCGTCCAAGACGCCATGACGCAGTGGTGGTATGGCCACAACGCGGTGGGCTTCTTCCTGACGGCGGGCTTCCTTGGCATGATGTACTACTTCGTGCCAAAACAGGCTGGCCGCCCCGTTTATTCCTACAAACTGTCGATCATTCACTTTTGGGCGCTGATCTTCTTGTACATCTGGGCCGGTCCACACCATTTGCATTACACCGCGCTGCCGGATTGGGCGTCGACCCTTGGTATGGTGTTTTCCATCATCCTGTGGATGCCGTCTTGGGGCGGTATGATCAACGGTCTGATGACGCTGCAAGGCGCGTGGGACAAGCTGCGCACCGATCCAATCTTGCGGATGTTCGTCCTGTCGCTCGGCTTTTACGGCATGTCCACGTTTGAAGGTCCGATGATGTCGATCCGCGCTGTGAACTCGCTGAGCCACTATACTGACTGGACCATCGGGCACGTCCATTCTGGCGCGCTTGGCTGGAACGGCATGATCACATTTGCCTGCATCTACTTCCTCACACCGCGCCTTTGGGGCCGCAAAGAGATGTATTCCATGTCTGCGATCAACTGGCACTTCTGGCTCGCGACGATTGGTATCGTTCTCTACGCCGCCTCCATGTGGGTCACAGGCATCATGGAAGGTTTGATGTGGCGCGAAGTGGATGACCAAGGCTTCTTGGTGAACTCTTTCGCTGACACAGTTGCCGCCAAGTTCCCAATGTATGTGGTGCGCGGTTTGGGCG
>CALLAV010000024.1 GCA_938001995.1 uncultured Amylibacter sp.
GCGTTCTGTTCGTGATCTGCGTGCAGCGTGAAAATCCGATCCATGGCGCGGGCCAAAATAGGGTTCACTTCGTAATCTTCGGCAGGAACAGCAAAACACATACGCAAGAAGTTGGACGCATAATCCAGATCATTGCGCGGATAAACAAACGGCTGTCCGATGGAGTATTTATAGGCATAGGCCGCAATTGTTGGCATTTTCGCGATTAAACGAATGGACGCAACTTCGCGCTGCCATGGATCGCTGATGTCTGTACTGTCGTGATAAAACGCAGACATGGCGCCAACAACACCTGTCATAATCGCCATTGGATGCGCATCGCGACGGAAACCACGGAAGAAGTTCATCATCTGCTCGTGCAACATAGTGTGGTTGGTCACACGGCTTTCAAAGTCTTCGAGATCAGCTGCGCTTGGCAGTTCGCCGTACAGCAGCAGATAGCAAACTTCGAGGTAATGGGATTTACCAGCCAATTGATCAATCGGATAGCCGCGGTGCAGCAGTTCGCCCTCAAACCCATCAATAAAGGTGATCGTGCTGTCACAGGCGGCCGTGGACGTGAAGCCAGGGTCGTAGGTAAATACCTTGCCTTGTGCGTAAAGTTTGCGAATGTCGATCACATCGGGACCAGCGGTGGGGGAATACATCGGCAGTTCCAGCTCGGTATCCCCAAACGTCAATTTTGCTGTTTTAGGATTATCTGTCATGCGACCTCTCTTATATGTCTAGCGGGCCCAAACCCGCTGCGTGTTTCTAGTGCCGCATCAGATGCCCATAGTTGCATCCTGCAGACGGCCGAGGGTTTCCTCTCTGCCCAGTTCTGCCATCATGTCAAAAACTGACGGAGACACTGTGCGCCCAGTTAGTGCGGCCCGTAAGGGCTGTGCAATTTTGCCGAGCTTTAGGTCATTGGCCGCTGCGAACTCTTGCAAGCAGGCCTCTAATCCTTCGAGGGTCCAAGTAGCATGCTGCAACGCAGCGGTCAATGCTTTCAGTATACCACGGGATACTGAATCGAGCAGTTTCTCCGCCGCGTCATTTGGCGTGAACGGACGCGATCCCAGCACAAAATATGCTTTTTCAAGCACGTCGCCCAATTTCTTAGAGCGGTCCTTGACCAGTGGCAGGACTTTGAACAATTTTTCGCGACTCTCGGCACTGAGGGAGTCTTGCCCTGTGGCGGCCAAGAACACTTCAATATCCGCCAGCAAAGTCGCATCATCTGCGTTAGAGATCTGATAGCTGCCCACACTGTCCAACTTTTTCAAATCCAATCGGGCAGGCGACTTTCCAAGCCCTTTGAAATCAAACCATTCAATCGCCTGTTCGGTACTGAACAACTCGTCATTGCCATGGCTCCATCCCAACCGCGTCAGATAATTGCGCATGGTTGCAGGGGTGTAGCCCATCTCGCGGTAGGCTTCGGCCCCAAGTGCGCCGTGGCGTTTGGACAGTTTCTTACCGTCGTCGCCGTGGATCAGCGGAATATGCGCAAACACAGGGATATCCCAGCCCATCGCGCGGTAAATCAGGCTTTGACGGCCCGCATTGATCAAGTGGTCATCGCCGCGAATGATATGCGTAACGCCCATGTCATGATCGTCCACAACCACTGCCAGCATATAGGTTGGCGTCCCGTCAGAGCGCAGCAACACCATGTCATCCAGCGTTTCTGCCTTCCACTTCACATCCTTTTGCACCTTGTCCTTGATGCGCACTTCACCTTCACGTGGTGCTTTTACGCGCACTACGAAAGGCGCTTCAGGGGCATCGGCGGGATCGGCATCGCGCCATGGGCTTTGGAACAGTGTCGCGCTGCCGTTTGCGCGCGCGGTTTCGCGAAAAGCTTCGATCTCTTCTGGTGTTGAATAACACTTATAGGCCGTGCCGTTTTCCAGCATCGCATGGGCAACTTCCGCATGACGGTCGCGGCGTTCAAACTGGCTGATTGCGTCGCCGTCCCAATCAAGGCCCAGCCATTTTAGCCCGTCATAAATCGCTTCCGTTGCCTCGGGTGTGGAGCGTTCGCGGTCCGTGTCTTCAATCCGCAGCAGGAATGTGCCGCCTTGATTGCGGGCATAAAGCCAGTTGAACAGCGCCGTACGCGCCCCACCAATATGCAAAAAGCCAGTAGGGGACGGGGCGAAACGGGTGACAACAGTTTGATCGGACATGTGCGAAATTAACCTTTTGGAAACCATGACTTTGCAAGGTGAACACTTCTTTATGCGCCACGCTGAAAAAGGACAAGCACACGATGCTGCTGCACGGGTTTCAGGCTGCTCTCTTTGCCCAACGTCACCGCTTTGCGCTGTGGTTGCCTGTGTGGCTGGGTATCGGGATCAGCGTCTATTTCGGTATTCGCTTTGAGCCATCGACGATGACAGTTGCGGGTGTTGTTTGTGCCCTGTTGGCGCTGATTGGTTTGACGCGCATCTTGCCCGAAACACTGCGGGTTCTGTGTTGGGTCCCGATCTTTGTCTGCCTCGGGTTTCTGCTCTCCGTATACCGTAGCCACACGGTGGAGGCGCCAAAACTGTCGTGGCATTATTATGGGTCGGTTGAGGGGACTGTGGCGCATCTGGATCGATCTGGGTCAAACAAGCCGCGTGTAACGCTGATCGACCCGATCCTGACCAAAACGGCACCTTACAGAACGCCAACCCATGTGCGCGTGTCGCTGCATTCCAAAACGCTGGGTACGGCACTGACACCAGGGGCGCGTATCATGATTACCGCCAGCCTGTCTCCACCCGCAGGCCCTGTGGAGCCAGGTGGTTTCGATTTCCAGCGCAAGGCGTGGTTTGACGGGCTGGGGGCCACTGGGTATTCGCGCACGCCGCCTGTTCTCGCGATGCCTGCGGATCCAAACACGCTGTCATTGCGCATCTTTGCGCTGCGGATGTGGCTGTCCAAACAGATACGCACAGAGATACCTGGACAAACAGGGGCCTTTGCTGCCGCGATTATCACCGGGGATCGCAGCGAGATTGATCCTGCATTGCTGACCGATTTGCGCCAATCCAATTTGGCCCATTTGTTAGCGATCTCTGGGCTGCATATGGGGCTGCTGACGGGGTTCATCTTTGCAATTGTACGATTGGGTGTAGCCGCAATTCCACCGATTGCAGTGCGTTGGCAGGCCAAAAAGGTTGGCGCGGTGATCGCACTGTTGGCGGGGGCGTCCTATCTGATGATTTCTGGTGCGAATATTGCCACGCAGCGGGCCTTTGTCATGGTGGCGGTGATGCTTGTGGCAATCCTATTGGATCGCCCAGCGATAACGCTACGCGCTGTCGCAATCGCTGCGACAATCATTCTTGTGGTGCGACCCGAGAGCCTGACCCAACCTGGTTTCCAGATGTCTTTTGCCGCGACCACTGCATTGGTCGCAACATTCGAGGCGCTCAATAAATCAGAGGCATGGCGCAGCTTTAATCGCGGGCGCTTTCGGCTCCTTTCTCCCGTCTTGTCGTTGATCATCGCTTCTGCTGTTGCAGGGTTTGCGACGGCTCCGTTTTCGGCGTTTCATTTTAATCAAACCGCACAGTATGGGCTAATAGCGAACCTTACCTCGGTTCCGATGATGGGCCTGTTGGTGATGCCAGCCGCTGTTTTCGCGGCTGTTTTGTCGCTGGTGGGGCTGCAAGGACCTGCGTTTTGGGTCATGGGCAAAGGCATTGATTGGATCCTTGGCGTTGCCAATTTTATCGCAAACCTGGATGGTTCGGTGATCCGTTTCGCCTCTGCACCGTCCTATGTCCTAGGGCTGTTCACCCTTGGGGCGTTGATTTTGATCCTGTACCAAGGGCGGTTTCGGTTTGCAGGCGTGGCCGTCGCAGCAGGCGCGTTAACTCTTTGGGCACAGGCGGAGCGGCCTGACATGCTGATCACAGACAACGGGCGTTTGGTGGGGATATCAACCGATAAGGGTCGCGCCTTGACGCGCACCAAAGGCAATGGGTTTGCCGCACGCACATGGCTTGAGAACGATGGGGACGGGGCCGTGCAAACCGCTGCTGCGTCGCGTCAGACCTTTCATAAGGATATCTGGACCTATGCGGTGGCGGGGGAAGACGTGGCCTATATGTGGGGAAAGACGCTAACAGCGGATCAGACAGATGAGGCCTGTGCGTCGGCCAAAATCCTGATTGCGCCCCAATATAAAGACGCCGTCAGCGGCCCATGCTACGCAATTACGTTAAAGGAATTGCGCAGCGGTGGGGCGGTTGCCGTTTGGAACACACCAAACGGATTAAAGGTGCAAAGCGCGCGGGATCGATCTGGAACCCGCCTTTGGAACGAATAAACGCGCCCCGATGGGACGCGTTTAACAAGAATTTACAAGGTTTTAGTAAGTCCGGATCAAACCCACCAACTTGCCTTGCACTTTTACCTGATCGTCGCGGTAAACGCGGGTTTCATAGGCTGGGTTTGCAGCCTCTAGCGCAATGGCCGAACCCTTTTTGCGCAAGTATTTCAGCGTTGCTTCTTGATCTTCCACAAGGGCCACAACAATGTCGCCATTGTCCGCATCCGTTTGTTCGTGGATCACAACCACATCGCCTTCGTTGATACCCGCCTCGATCATTGAATCGCCTTTCACCTCAAGCGCGTAGTGGCGCCCTTGGTTGTGCATCATCTGATCAGGCACAGTTACGTGATTCTGGATGTCCTGGATCGCCGCAATCGGTGTACCCGCTGCGATTTTACCCATGATCGGCAAGGAATTCGTATTCGCAGCCGCAACATCCATCGCATCACGCGGCGGATCGGTGCGCGATCCCTCAATAACGCGAGGTTTAAAGCCACCCGCATCAATGCTGTCAGGCAGGCGAACGATTTCAATCGCACGGGCACGATGCGCCAAGCGGCGGATAAATCCACGTTCTTCCAAGGCGGTGATCAAACGGTGAATCCCAGATTTAGATCGCAGATCCAGCGCTTCTTTCATTTCATCAAACGACGGTGGCACGCCGTCCTTTTGCATCCGTTTGTGGATAAACTCCAACAAATCCATCTGCTTTCGTGTGAGCATTTTAAACCTCCTGAAACAACAAATATCGCGTTATGTTCGCATGTGTTCAGTCATGTTCTATATGTGTTCTTGTTTTGTGTCAAAATATTTTTATACAATTATCGCGCTCAGCCCGTCCCAAACCAATTTAATCCCTGCAATCAATAGAAACGTGTAAGCGATGCGCGTGAAGACCAACTGGCTTACTTTCTTGTGCAGCGTGACACCTGCAAAGACCCCGAGCAGCACGGCAGGCAACAAAGTCAGGGAAACCCAAAGCGTATCAAACGTGATCGTTTCAAAATAGATGTAGGGGCCCAGCTTGATCAGGTTCACCACGTAAAAGAACACGGCGACCGTGCCCATAAAGACGCCTTTGTCCAAATCCTTGGACAGCAAATAGGCGCGCATAGGTGGGCCACCCGCGTGTGCGACGTGGCTGGTGAAGCCAGAAATTGAGCAAAGGATCACACCAAGACCCGTTCCCATGTCGCGCTGTGTGGCTTTAACGGTTGCCAGCCGCAGCCAAAAGAGTGTGGAAAACCAAACGGCAATCAGACCGACCATCAACTTGATACCGTCCACATTCACGTAGCTGAACGTAAATGCGCCAATGCAAATCCCCACTGCGGCAGCTGGCAGCATGATCCGCAGTAGCCCCCAATCCCATTTGTTGCGGTAATTCCAAAGGTTGGTGCAATCCACTAAGATCAGGATCGGCAGCAAGATCCCAGCCGCTGCGATAGGGGACATGAAGAAAGCGAAAATCGGCACGCCGAGGCCCTCAAACCCTGCGGCAAAGCCGGATTTTGATACGCCGATCAGGAATGCGACGAGTGCGGCAATGACTAAGAAATCTGTGCCGAGGTCCATTTAAAGCCGAATGAATGAAACAGTTTCACCAGCTTTTTGTGGCGGATCCTTTGGATCGCGGACCATTAACGCGTCCGCACGCGATAAGACGGACAACAAAGAGCTGTCTTGGCGTTTTTCAGGCGTGCAAATGAGAACACCATCTTTGATCGACAACTGCGCGCGCATGTAGTGGCTGCGCGGGCCGTTTTGGTCGATATCGCGCCCAAGCGTGGCCACTTCGCGTGTCATGGCAGATTTTCCAAGGCCCAGCATCGCACGCAAGGCAGGGATCAGGAAAACCCTTCCACAGACCATCGAACTTACAGGATTGCCAGGCAGGCCGATCATTGCCGTATCATTCAAACGCCCCGCCATCAGCGGTTTGCCAGGCCGCATAGAGACTTTGTAAAACGCTTGATCTAGGCCCGCGTCTGTTGCCACCTGACGCACTAAATCGCGATCCCCAACGGATGCGCCCCCAAGCGTCACAATCACATCCGCTTGCGATGCCAGATCTAGGACAGCTTTCAAGCTTTCTACGTCATCACTGGCAATGGGCAGGATATGTGCAGTTCCGCCATTGGCTTCAACAAGCGCCTTTAAGCCAAAGTTATTGCTGGAAATAATCTGACTTTTGCCCGGTGATTCCCCTGGCATAACCAGCTCATCACCGGTGGCGACCAAGGCCACACGGGGTTTACGGCGCACCTGAACGGTGGCGCAGTTCATCGACGCCAGCAGCGCGATATCCCCTGCGGACAAAACGCGCGGCGCGGACATCACGTCGCCCGCCTTAAAATCGCCGCCTGCGGGGCGCACATATAGGCTGGTGTCGATGCTGTCGCCCACGGTGATGGTGTCTTCGTCGCGCGTGCAATCTTCTTGGATCAGGATACGATCTGCGCCCTTTGGGACAGGAGCGCCCGTGAAAATGCGGACAGCCTCGCGTGCGTTTACGGGTCCGTCAAAGAAACCACCCGCAGCACTTTCACCGATCACGTGCAGCGTCGCACCAGTTGCGATATCCGCGTCGCGCACGGCGTATCCGTCCATCGCAGAAGACGCAAAAGGAGGTTGATCGCGGTGGGCAACTGCATCGACGGCCAAAACACGCCCAGCGGCGTCGCGCAGGTGTACGGTTTCCACCTCTAACGGCTCAAACAGGGCAAGGACTTTGGCCAGCGCTTCGTCGACGGTGATCATTCTGCTTCAAAGCGTCCAGATTTTCCGCCGTCTTTCAGTACCACACGCACATCAGTGATTTGCATTGTTTTATCAACGGCTTTGACCATGTCATAAACGGTTAAAGCGGCCACATTCACCGCCGTTAGCGCTTCCATCTCTACACCAGTTTGGCCGGTGGTTTTCACGGTTGCTTCAATTTCGATACCATCGTCCGCATAGGTCAAATCGACAGAGACTTTGGTGATGGCCAGCGGATGGCACAGTGGGATCAAATCGGGGGTTTTCTTTGCACCCATGATACCCGCAAGGCGCGCAACAGAGAGCACATCGCCTTTTTTGGCGCGACCATCTTCGATCATAGCGCGGGTTTCAGGGGCCATGACTACGCGACCTTTGGCTGTGGCAACGCGGGCGGTCACTGCTTTGTCGGACACGTCCACCATATGGGCCGCCCCGTGGTCGTCAAAGTGGGTAAGGCCTGCCATTACATGGCCTGCGGAGCCCAAGGGCTCGACAGCAGTTCACGGGTCGCCCCTGTCACATTGCCTTGGCGCATTAAGGATTCTCCGATCAAGAAACAGCGCACACCAAATTGCGCCAATTCGGCCAGATCTTGGCGGTCGTTCAAACCGCTTTCAGACACCAGCATCCGTTCCGCAGGCGCGTAGCGGGCCAGCGTTTTTGAAGTGTCGAGCGATACGTCAAAGGTTTTTAGATTGCGGTTGTTAATGCCAAGAAGTGGGGAACGCAGAACGGCAGCGCGGTCCAACTCTTCTCGGTCATGCACTTCGACCAGTACGTCCATGCCTTTTTCAAAAGCAGCCGCTTCGAGTTCTTGCGCTTGCTCATCGGACACGGATGCCATGATGATCAAAATGCAATCCGCCCCCCATGCGCGTGCTTCGGCCACTTGGTAAGTGTCATACATGAAATCCTTGCGCAAACAGGGCAGGGTGCAG
>CALLAV010000025.1 GCA_938001995.1 uncultured Amylibacter sp.
TTGATCTGGTCCTTGAGGATCGCAGAGATTTCTGCAGCTTGGATACCCATTATCCGACCTCTTTCATTGCATTTTGAAGATTGGAGAGCTTGGATTTGATTGAGCTATCAATCATCTTCGAGCCCACTTTAACGATCAAACCGCCGATGAGGCTTTCATCGACGGAGACATTCACGATTACATCCTTGCCAACAGACGCTTTCAGCGTTTTGGCGAGTTTGTCAGATTGCGCTTTGGTCAGCTTCTTAGCAGCCGTAACCTCTGCGGTAACTTCACCTTTTTCATCGGCAATCATGCCTTTGACGGTGCTTACCAATTGGGGCAGTACGAAAAGACGACGCTTTTGCGCCATCAAACCGAGCGTATTTGCCACGATAGGTGTGAGTTTCATTTTTTTGCCAATGGCGGCAACCGCAGCGGCGAGCTGATCGCGGGTGTATACTGGGTTGGTAATCAGTTCACCGAAATCAGTGCTCTCTTCCAACGCAGCGCCCAGCGCATCAAGATCTTTTTCCAAAGCGGGGAGTTTCTTGGCCTCTTTTGCCAATTCAAAAACCGCTGTCGCATAACGCGCAGCAATCCCTGAAGATATCGAACCAGTATCTGACACGAAAACCCTTCCGAATTTCTCTGATGCCACCGCTCGTCGGTGGCACTTGGATTTGCATACTTGTTGGGCAAGCAATTGCCTACCAAGCTAAATCAGCGCGGTATTAGCAAAGCCTATGCCACGGCGCAATAACCCATTGCTAGGCAATTAAGAACGGTTATTGTTTGTTTTCAAAGCCTTACCAAAAGACGCGACAATCTGCACCGTCAGATTTGGATTTTTTTAGGACTTATCCACAGGATTCAGGGCGATATTCGTCGGATTTCGTCGAATCTGCGTCGTGTTGCCAAAGGGTACTCTTTGAAAGTGATGGGCTAAGCCTGTCATTTTCACACCAAACCATCGCGTCCCTGCACGGGTTTGCCCACAGGCTGCGTCACCCCGCCCAGCGCTTCCAGCGGTTTGCGCACAACATCCGTAATGCCGCCCCGCTTGGGTGCGTGGACCTGCTTTGTCACTTCAACCATGACAGCACCAGCGGGCAAAACAAAAGACGCCTTACCCCCGAAACGTTCAAACCAATTCGCCGAGCGCACGACCCAAGAGCGATGGCTCGGCGGTGCAAACAGGGCAGAAACTTGCCGCAGTGGAACAAATTTGTGTTTGCGCAACTGCGATTCCAACTGACCCAAACTATAAGGCCGCCCAAATCCAAAGGGCGTTTTATCACGGCGTGCCCACATGCCTGTGCGGTTGGGCACAACAAACAGCGCTGTCCCCCCAGGCCCAAGAACCCGCCATATTTCATTAAGCAGATCAGCCTGCCGCTCACAGGTTTCAAGCCCATGCAGCACGATCAAACGATCCACCGTCCCTGTCGCAACAGGCCAAAGCGTTTCTTCGACCATTACTGAATGGTTCGGCATCCCGTCGGGCCAAGGCATTACACCCTGCTGACCCGGCATCAGGTTCATCACGCGCCGACTGTCCGCCAGAAACGGACGCAACATCGGCCCCGCAAAACCGAAACCCGCAACGGTTTGCCCTTTGGTGTTCGGCCACATCTGCACGATCCGCTCGCGCAAGGCACGCTGCGCGATCCGCCCCAGTTTGGTGCGATAATAAAAGGAATGAAGATCAACCACATCCAAGTGCATTGCATCGACCCGATTGTTCAGCCAGAGTGATCGTCAAATAAGCACGAAGTGGACCAAAACACCATGCCTCTCGAAGTCATCACCGTACCTTGCCTGTCTGATAACTATGCTTTCATCTTGCACGAAAGCGAAAGCGGGCAAACCGCTGTCGTTGATGTACCAGAGGCAAAGCCGATCCTCGGCGTGCTAAAGGACATGGGCTGGTCCCTCGATCACATCCTGATCACGCACCACCACGACGATCACATCATGGGCGTGGAAGAAGTGCGCACTGCCACGGGTGCATCTGTTCACGGCGGCGCACCCGATGCCTATCGCTTGCCACCGCTTGATACACAGCTTTCTGACGGGGACACTTTTCAGCTCGGCGCAGAATCCTGCCGCGTCATTGATGTCTCTGGCCATACGCTCGGTCACATCGCATTCATCTTTGACAACGCGCTGGCGGCCTTTACCGCAGACAGCCTTATGGCGTGGGGCTGTGGTCGCGTGTTTGAAGGCACGATGGACATGCAATGGGCCACCATGCAGAAATTCCACGACCTGCCACGCGCCATGACGATCTATTCGGGCCACGAATACACCACCTCGAACGGCAAATTTGCGCTAAGCATCGAACCCGACAACGAAAGCTATCAGGATCGTATGGCCGCAACCGAGGCCGCGCGCGCCAAAGGTGAACCCACAGTGCCATCCAACCTAGGGCTGGAACTGGCTACGAACCCGTTTTTGCGGGCCAATCATCCCAAGGTGAAAGAAGCGCTTGGCATGCAAGATGCAACCGACGCCGAGGTCTTTACCGAAATCCGCACCCGCAAAGACAACTTTTAAACGGAATCCAGCACTGTGGCCGATAAATTCGACAGCATGTCCGAACAGCATCAGGATTTTCTGTCCCGTCAGAAGATCTTCTTTGCTGGCTCTGCTGCACCGACGGGCCGCGTGAACATCTCACCACGTCCAACGGATGTGTTTCGCATTATCAATGCGAACCGTGTGGCCTATCTGGACTATATCGGGTCAGGCAACGAAACAGCGGCCCACACCCGCATTTTGCCGCGCATGACCATCATGACCTGCGCCTTCGAAGGCCCGCCGCGTATTCTGCGCCTGTATGGTACGGCTTCGACATACCAAACGGGTACCCCCGAATTTGAAACGCTGTTAGCGGATCATTACGATGGGACGGCCCCGCGAAACGCGCGTCAGATTGTTGTGCTGGATATTGATCTGGTGCAAACCTCTTGTGGGTACGGTGTGCCGTTATTTGAACACCAAGGGGATCGCCCCAACCTGACCCGCTGGGCAGACGCAAAATCGGACGCAGAGCTGGTTGACTACAGACGCGAAAAGAATTCTCAAAGCATCGATGGCTTTGATACCGGACATATCGACTAACCCCAAAGACGGGCATTAAACATGGCACTAAAAGACTGGTTTGACCCCAAAGACACTGGCCCTGCGCTGAAATCTGGCCCTGTGCGTGTGGGGTGGTTGCTGAACGAACAACGATCTGGCGTGGTTTACTATCCCCCAGAACGCATCCGTTCGGTTGAGATGAACAAGAAACACGCGAAATCCGCGTCACGCTGTCCAGCCATTGTGAACATGGAAAGCCGCTATTTCATGGTTCGCGTGCCCTATGATTTGCACCTTCGGCTGGTGCGCGATGACAAAGGCAAAGCGGGTCTACGCAATATGGCAGGCGAAACCAGTGCCGTGCGGAGCAACATTCTGAGCAAAAAGCTACATCTGACTGCGGAACACGAATGGCGTTATCCTGATCGCCCAACGGTTCAGGTATCTTTGCCCTATACCTTTATTGCAGATGAACCTGTCTACATGACACAGCTTTCAGCCTTCATGCACTATTCCAAGGTTAGCATGCCTGGCACAATTTTTGGTGGCCGCTTTGCAATCAACAATTGGCCACGCCCTTTGATGTGGGCGTTTGAATGGCATGATCCCAAGCAGGATTTGATCCTAAAACGCGGGCAGCCTTGGTTCTATGTGACGTTTGAAACTCTGCCTCAAGACCGTTCCGTTTCTGTGGTAGAGGCAGAATTGACGCCCGAGTTAGAGAAATTCATGGATCATACATCTGCGGCAGTGAATTACGTGAACCAGTCGTTCAACCTGTTCAAAGACGCCGAACGTGTACGCCCAGAAACATTGTTGGTTCCCGTAAAGCGCTAAGCGTCGTCTGGGGAATATTCCAACAAATCTGCGGGCTGGCAGTCCAATTCACGACAAATCGCACCGAGGGTTTCAAAGCGCACGCCGCGAACCTTGCCTGATTTGAGCAGGCTGAGGTTCTGTTCGGTGATCCCGATACGTTCCGCCAGCTCCTTTGAGCGCATTTTGCGCAGGGCTAGCATCACATCCAAACGAACAATGATCGCCATCAGACAAACTCCTTGTTCGTTTGCTCGACTTCTATTGCCTCTCGCATAACCCAGCCGAACATGAATAGCACCAGCGCGAGCGCAATTGTTTTGTAATCCGTCGGATCATAGGCCCATTGGATCGGCTCTTGGTTCACAAGGTTATGCTTTGTCAGCAAGTACCAATCCACCGCGCCAAACAACTGGTCTGCAATCATGGCAATGATTAGCAATCCGCCAACATGTTGCACCGCCCGCGCTGTGACCGCGTCAAAGATCAGCCCTTTGCGGCATCGGTTCAAAAGGTGCAATGCTGCGATGACGGCAACGGTCGACGCCAAAATGACAAACATCCAGATACAAAAATACGTCACCCGCGTGCTTTGCGCGATGATAGCGCTGTCTTCGACGCGCCAATGATTGATCCACATATCTGGCTCACCAAGCGAAAAGCGATACGCCCGCCCGACAGACCGATACAGGTAATACACTAAATACGCAGACGTGAGAGCGATCATAACCGTTGAAAATCCCTGAACCCGCGCTTTGAAAACCTGTGGCGTCATTAGACGAACTCCTCGTTTTCTTGGCGCATCAACAGCGCACTTTTCATGACCCAAGCCAGCATAATGACCCCTGCCCCAAGCAGCATGATCCCAGCCTCCGATGAATCGTAAACAAATGTGATGTCACGCCGTTCCGTTTCATTTTGAAAGGTAATCATCCAAGCCCAAACAGACGACGCGGCCATAATCGCGAAGCCTGCGATGACAGCGGACACGCCAACGCGGTTAAGGGCGTGGATCATCTGCACACTGAAATAGCCACCAGACCGGATCAGGTTTGCAAAATGCATCGCGACCAGCAACATCACAGTTGTGGCTGTGATCGACACCATCCAAACACAGAAATACGCCAAGCGCAGCCAGAACGGAATGTCCACCACGCCGCGCACAAGGTAATGTTGCTCCCATAGGCTGTGATCCACAAAAGAGAACTGGACCAAAAACCACGCCGAACGATACAGGTAATAAACCAGAAAAACGCCCAGCGCGATCAGGACAAGAGTTGAGACCGCTTTCACATAGGATGTGGGCATACCTTGCCTCTTTCGTTGAAATTACTGTTTTACGATAATTAATTGTTCTTTTGTCGATTTGTCAATGTAAAACCCGATTGTCGATGACTGCAAACGCATCAAATTCGACTCTGTTACAAAGTTTTTACAGTTAATTTGCTAAAAAGGCCTTGAAGGTTTTCCATTCTCGCCGAAGTCTATGGGAAAGGGATCACCCCGCGTTTGTAGGGAGCGCGACAGAAACGGAAGTGTGGGTTCAAATATGCCATCTTTTTCGAGCAGCCTAGAAAACGCGATCCACGCAGCGCTTGCGCATGCGAACGATCGAAAACACGAGCTTGCAACACTGGAACATCTGCTTCTCGCTTTGATCGACGAAGTGGACGCCGCACAAGTGATGCGCGCGTGTGAAGTTGACCTTGAAGGTCTGCGCAAAACAGTGACGCAATTCTTGGATTCCGAACTCGACAGTCTTGTGTCAGAGGTCGAAGGATCAGAGGCCGCGCCGACGACCGCTTTCCAGCGTGTTATTCAGCGTGCAGCCATTCATGTGCAGTCTTCAGGACGCAACGATGTGACAGGGGCCAACGTCCTTGTCGCAATCTTTGCCGAACGGGAATCCCATGCGGCCTATTTCCTGCAAGAACAGGACATGACCCGCTATGACGCGGTGAACTACATTTCGCACGGCGTGGCCAAGGATCCGAACTTTGGCGAAGACCGTCCGCTGACAGGATCCGATGACATCGAAGATTTGAACTTTGAAGCAGACGAGGCGACCAAAGAAGAAACCGCGCTGCAAAAATACTGTGTCGATCTAAATGCGAAAGCTGCCGAAGGCGACATTGATCCGCTGATCGGTCGCGACCACGAAGTCGAACGCTGCATTCAGGTGCTGTGCCGCCGTCGCAAAAACAACCCGATCCTTGTGGGTGATCCAGGTGTGGGCAAAACCGCCATCGCCGAAGGGCTCGCCAACAAAATCGTGCAAGGGGACACCCCGGATGTTTTGCTTGGCGCGACGATCTATTCGCTCGACATGGGCGCATTGCTGGCGGGCACACGGTATCGCGGTGATTTTGAGGAGCGCCTCAAGGCTGTGATGACCGAAATGGAAGAGCACGAAGACGCGGTTCTGTTCATTGACGAAATCCACACAGTTATCGGTGCTGGCGCCACGTCTGGCGGCGCAATGGATGCGTCCAACCTGCTGAAACCTGCATTGCAGGGCGGTAAACTGCGCTGCATGGGCTCCACCACCTACAAAGAATACCGTCAACACTTTGAAAAAGACCGCGCCCTGTCGCGTCGTTTCCAAAAGATCGACGTGAATGAGCCTTCTGTCGAAGATGCGGTTAAAATCCTGCAAGGATTGAAGCCAAACTTTGAAGAGCATCACAACATCACCTACACCCCCGAAGCGATCCGCACCTCTGTGGAGCTGGCCGCGCGCTATATCCATGACCGCAAACTGCCTGACAAAGCCATCGACGTGATCGATGAGGCAGGCGCACATCAGCGGATCATTCCCGAAGACAAACGGGTGAAAACCATCGACGTGCCCCAGATCGAAGAAGTGGTCGCCAAAATCGCCCGCATACCACCAAAGACTGTGTCCAAAGACGACGCGGAGGTATTGCGCGATCTCGAAGCGAACCTCAAACGTGTTGTGTTTGGCCAAGACGACGCGATCGAAGCACTGACAGCCGCGATCAAACTGTCCCGCGCGGGTCTGCGCGAACCAGAAAAGCCCATTGGCAACTACCTGTTCGCAGGACCAACAGGCGTCGGTAAGACCGAGGTGGCAAAACAACTGTCCGACACACTCGGCGTGGAATTGCTGCGCTTTGATATGTCCGAATACATGGAGAAACATGCGATCAGCCGTCTGATCGGTGCGCCTCCAGGCTATGTCGGTTTTGATCAGGGTGGTTTGCTCACCGATGGTGTGGATCAGAACCCACATTGCGTGTTGCTGCTGGATGAAGTCGAAAAGGCCCATCCAGACGTGTTCAACATCCTGTTGCAGGTGATGGATCACGGCAAGCTGACAGATCACAACGGCCGCACAACGGATTTCCGCAATGTGGTGCTGATCATGACATCAAATGCTGGCGCATCCGAGGCAGCAAAAGAAGCCATTGGATTTGGACGCTCGCGCCGCGAAGGCGAAGACACTGCTGCGATTGAAAAACTGTTCACACCAGAATTCCGCAACCGTTTGGATGCTGTGATTTCATTCGCACCGCTTGGCAAAAAGACCATCGCAAAAGTCGTGGACAAGTTCATCTTGCAGCTTGAAGCCCAGCTGATGGATCGCAACGTGGTGTTTGAATTGACACCTGCGGCGGCAGCATGGCTCGGCGACAAGGGTTACGACAGTAAAATGGGCGCGCGCCCATTGTCCCGCGTGATCCAAGAACATGTGAAGAAACCACTGGCAGAGGAATTGCTGTTCGGCAAACTGACCAAAGGCGGACTTGTCAAAGTCTCCGTCAAGGATGGCGAGTTGGAACTGACGATGGAGCCGCCAGAAAAGCGGCGCATTCCAAAATCAAAGCCACCTCTACTTACGGCTGAGTAAAAACACGTTAAGCATGTGAAAAGGACGTGAAATACCGTATCTTTTCAATAATATACTGTGCATTTGCTTGTATTAGACAAACCCTTACGGCAAGTTAGGCCGTAAGGGTTTTTTCTTTACCATTTGGTGAATATTTGCTGGACGTATTACAATCTCGTCTTCTGGCGTGGGTATCCTTTGGGACAGAAAAGTTCGAAGGCCCCGCAAAACGACGCATCATTATGACCAATATCCTTGTGGTGTTGGTGTCGGTGCTTTGCATTCCGCATGTTATATTTTTTGCGGTTTATGACTTTCAGGCGCTGCGCATTCCCATCATCATGATCACTTTGGTTGCCATTGCGTTTCAACTGACCCCGATCCTAAATTCCATTTGGCCCTATGCGGGCGGGCTGTATAATCTTGTCCTGTGGTTGGGGTTTGCAACGGTTAACGCTTGGATGTTCTCGTCTCAATCCGCCATCCATTTCTATCTGTTAGCAGGTGCTACAACAGCTATCGCCATTTTTGGCGTACGCCAGAATTTCCTTTCGATAATTTCTATCGGGCTTGGGCTGACGGCCTTTATCTATGCGGACAGATATTTCACCGAACCAGCGGCATTCTTGAACGTGTCCGACACGTTTTTCGATATCCTCTATTTCACGTCCATCCCGACAACAGTGCTCGCGATCTTTTGCATGGTGTTTTACGGCTTTAAACAAGCCAGCACCGCAGAAGAAGCGCTGCAACGGGAATACGAATATTCCGAGGCGTTGCTGTCTAATATGCTGCCTGGCCCCATTGCGGCACAGCTAAAACGCAACCCGGGCCAGACCATCGCGGACAGCCATGAAGAGGCAACCATCCTGTTTGCAGATATCGTTGGATTTACGCCACTGGCCTCGCATCATTCCCCTGATGCGGTGGTGAAGTTGTTGAACACGCTGTTCACACGCTTTGATGATCTCGCGAACAAGCATAAGTTGGAAAAAATCAAAACCCTTGGCGATGCCTTTATGGTCGCGGGTGGCATGCCAGACCCGCAGCCAGACCACGCAACGCGCGTGGCGCGGATGGCGCTTGAAATGGTGGAGGAAACGGAACGTTTTGCCAAAGAGATGAACGAGAACTTGCAACTTCGTATCGGCATTCATTCTGGACCAGTGGTGGCCGGTGTTATTGGCACAAAGAAACCGTTCTACGATGTGTGGGGTGACACAGTTAACACCGCTGCGCGGCTGGAAACTTACGGCACGACGGGCAAAATCCAAGTGACCGATGAAACCAAGCGAATTCTTGAAGCTGAGTTTAGCTTTGCTGAACGCGGGACTGTAACCATCAAAGGCAAAGGCGACTTGGACCTTTGGTATCTTGAAGGCACACGGCCAAGGTAACGCTATTCTGCGGCCAGTTGCGTCGGCCAACGGGTCATTTCGCAGATCTGGGCCACAACCCCAGACAACCGCTGGCGGATGTCATCGAACTGCTCCGTTTTCATCACATTCTTTTCGTCCAGATAAAGCGAGCGGTCCACTTCGATCTGCAAACAGCTTTGACCCGAGCTTGGCCGCCCATAAGCCTGCGTGATATGCGCTCCTGCAAACGGTGTGTTCCGCGCCACTCGAAAGCCTGCATCCGTCAGCGATGCTTCGATCTCATCGACAAAAACGCTGTCACAAGACGATCCGAACCGATCCCCCAGAACAATCTCTGGCATGCGTCCAAATCGGCCTGACACATTTGTCAGGGCTTCGCGCGGCATGGAATGGCAATCGATCAACAAGACCTTGCCGAACGCGGCACGCGACGTGTCCAGCAATTCGCGCAATTGCGTGTGATAGGGATGATAGAACCGATCCAAACGATCCTTGGCATCTTTCGCAGATATTTTACCCTGCATCACTGCGCGGCCTTCGGACACAACACGCGGGATCACACCAAGGCCTGATGAAATTCGCGGGTTGCTGCCAATCATTTTCACACCGTCAATAACAGCTGGGTCCAATTCATCCGCACTGCGGTTTAAATCCACATAGGCACGTGGGGCAGAAGCTGCCAATAGGGGCGCGCCGTGCTGAACGGCAGACATAAACAACTGATCTACAAAGGCATCTTCGGAGCTGCGAATCGCAACGGCATCCAGCAGCGAGTTCTTCAAAAACGACGACGGGTAATCCCGCCCGCTGTGGGGGCTGGAAAACACAGCACCACAACTGATGGTGTCTGGCAGATGCAAATGATATTCAGCAGGCGTCATGACCGTCTCTTTTGTTGCCTTGTGATACCATTACTGCGCTAGGGATGCAAAACCTCTTGAACCCTCTCCCGACTCCGCATATAGCACGCAAACACGATTTTCTGCTGTCATGGCAGTTGCTTGGATTCGGGCGTATAGCTCAGCGGGAGAGCACTTCGTTGACATCGAAGGGGTCACTGGTTCAATCCCAGTTACGCCCACCATTCCCAAAGCGGGATGGACCTAACTGAAACAAACAGGCGCACCCCCGCGCGCCGCGAAAAAGGAGAAGGCCATGAAGGTCAAAAACTCGCTCCGCTCGCTCAAAGCGCGCCACCGGGATTGTCGCGTGGTTCGTCGTAAGGGCCGCGTATACGTGATCAACAAAACACAGCGTCGCTTTAAAGCACGTCAGGGTTAAGTTCTGATCGACTGATTTCAAAAGGCCGCGGATAGTATCTGCGGCCTTTTGCATTTGGGTTTGATAGTTTTTTCCTAACATCCCAATGCCGCATTGCAGCATTCACCGAATATCGAGTATCGCTGTCCGAAAGATCAACACAGCTAGGAACGTATCATGGACGGCTTTTTCGCACTCGCGCTAACGAACCTCAGTTCCCCACTTATTCTCTGCTTCGTCTTAGGTGTCGCCGCCGCACTGGCGCGATCCGACCTCAACTTTCCAGAAGCAGCGGCAAAAGCGTTGTCATTGTATTTGTTGTTTGCCATCGGCTTTAAAGGTGGCGTTGCGGTATCGGACCACGGTATCGACCTCGCGCTTGGAACAACATTGATTGCAGGGATTGTTTTGTCAGCCCTGCTCCCGTTCATCGCGTTTGGTTTGTTGCGGGTACTGACCAACCTAGACCGCACCAATGCGGCCGCCGTTGCGGGGCACTACGGGTCTATTTCCATTGTTACTTTCGTCGCTGGGACATCGGTTTTGGAATCCCAAGGCCTGATGTACGAAGGCTATATGGTTGCCGTTGCTGCCGCGATGGAGGCCCCTGCCATTCTGTCCGCCCTTTGGCTGATCAGCGCGGGCGGTGCATCGAACGGCAAATCCCGCATGGACGCCCATCTGTGGCGCGAAATCCTGCTGAACGGTTCTATCGTTTTGCTGATCGGCTCTTTTGTCATCGGCTTTATCACCGGCCAAGAGGGCCTAAAGGAAATTAGCAGTTTCATCGTCTCACCATTCAAAGGCGTGCTGTGCTTGTTCCTGTTAGACATGGGCATCGTCGCGGGGCGTGGCCTGCGCAACTCTCGTGGCTCTATCACACTTGGTTTGCTGGCGTTCGGTATTCTCATGCCCATCGTCGGTGCAGCCATTGGCGCAGTGGCTGGCGCAGCGCTTGGACTGTCCACAGGTGGTGTTCTATTGCTGATGGTTCTGTCTGCTTCTGCAAGCTATATCGCCGTGCCAGCCGCCATGCGCGTCGCCGTACCCGAAGCGGATCCAGGCATCTATCTGACGCTGTCGCTCGGCATCACATTTCCGTTTAACCTCACCATCGGCATTCCGCTGTACCTTGCAGCGGCCCGTATCGTGACAGGAGGATAATCATGCAAACCCATGACGCAAAACGCGTAGCAATCATCATCGAAACCCCTATGAAACGCCGCCTTGTCGCCGCGATAGAAGAGGCAGGCGTCTCGGGCTACTCTATCCTACCCGTCGAGGGCGGCTCAGGGCGTTCAGGCCCTTGGTCGCGCGAAGGCCAAGTGGGGCGCGCAGGCGGCATGTCACAGGTGATCTGCGTGATCCGTCCAGACCGTCTCGATACCCTGCTAGAAGCGATCTTCTCTGTTGTGGAACGCCACATCGGCGTCGTGACTGTTAGCGATTGCCAAGTGCTGCGCGCCGAACGGTTCTAAGACTATTCTGACATCAACCGCACCACGGTGCGCCGCGTGATATAACCTGACACGGGCAAACCACGCGCGTTCTGATAGGTGCGAATGGCCTCTCGTGTTGGCTTCGTAAAGGTCCCGTCTTGTTTGCCAGGTTTCAGGCCGATGGCTTTCAACTTGCGTTCAATCAACACCATCATTGCAGGGCTCATCCGCAGGCTTTGCTCTTCGCGCTTTGCGTCTTCGATCAACGCAACCTCTTCGTCGTTTACGGTAAGCTGGTCAATCCGCGCGCGAGCCTGATTGGAAAAGACGCCTTCGGGATATTGCTGCAAAAACCCACGGTACACATCGATGGTATCCTGCGCACGAGCAGTATCCCACGCACCGCGCTCTTCGCGTTCTGCCGATGCGCGTTGCTCTTGTTCAATGCGCGCCAATTCTGTGCGTGCCGCCTGCGAATACAGCCCTTTAGGGTATTTGCTAAGGTAGGCGATGTAATCCGCTTCTGTGCCACGAGCGCCCGTTTGCGCCCACAATCGTGCGTCCGCCGCATCACGGCGCAGCTTTTCCTGCTCCGCTTCTTGCGCCAATTGGGCGGCGCGAACTTCAGACAATCGGCGCAGCGCGTTGAGCGTTTCAGGATTCACAAATCCGCCGCCGTCCAACCCGTTTTGCGCCTGAAAGCGCTTAATCGCCGCTCGTGATCCCGGACCAAACAACCCATCAATGCCGCGTGGATTGTAATCCAGCAACGAGAGCTGTTCTTGAACCCGCCGACGATCATTCCGCGTCAATGCCATGGCCCGTTCTGCCTGTTCCTCGGGCGTGTATTTTGGTGTCGCATCTGCGATCACTTGTAGCATTTCATTGGCTTGTTCCACAAACTCGCCCGATGGAAAACGGCGCAGGTATGCCTCGTAAGAGGCTTTGCTTCCCATCGATTCCACCGCTTGCCAGAACGCTTGTTCCGCGAGCGCGGCAGACACGGTTAAATCAACGACCACGTCCTCTTCCTCAGGTTTCAGGCCTGTTGGGTTCAGCGCCACAAGATCAGACACAAATCCAGTAACGACCAATTCTGGTGAGGCTTCTACCGCTTCGGCCAAAGACACATCTGCATCTAAAAACGCATCGTTCAATGCTTTGCGCACAGCCGTCGGTCCACCCTGTGCCACCATCACACCCTGAGGCACAACCAAAGTTCCGATGCCCTTTTTGATCGGCGCATCCACCTTGATTCCGTCCTCTTGCGACGCCAAAAACAGCGCTGCACCACCCGGTTTTTCCGCCAAGAATGACAGTAGCGCAGACAGGGGCAACCCATCAAAACCAACATTCGCCAGCGATGGAGATTGCAGATCGGTTGGGGCGAACCATGTCTCTGACTTTGCATTCATAAATTGACCCGACAAGACCACCACAACACGGTCAGCGTCCCCATGCAGCGTTTCAAACCGATCGAGCGCGTTTTTTATTTGCGCTTCCGTCCCATCGGCAACGCGGATCACGTCATATCCCGCAGCTTCGAACGTTTCAGACGTGGCCAGCACAGAGCTTGCGGCGGGCACAGGGTTAAAGTTGCGATAAGTTTCGTTGCCGATCAACAAGGCCACATCGTCTGCAAACACTGCCCCGGCACCACAGATAAGTGCCACAGCAGTGCTGTTTACTATGTTCCGAAATCCCATGGTCTTCTCCTTTGTGCCGCCCTAAGCGTGCAGCACGAAA
>CALLAV010000026.1 GCA_938001995.1 uncultured Amylibacter sp.
GTAGGAGAGGGAGGGGTTTGGGTCAAGGGAGAAAGGGTCTGAAAACGATCTAGCCATTATTCCGCTGTTTTGACGCAATACACCTTTTTTCGTCTTCCTAGACTCGTGACGAAAACAATCCATTCAACTCCATCTTCTTCAATCAAATAGATCAGTCTTTTGACAAGGTAGGCCGTTTCACCAAACTCCACATGTGTTTCGCACTTGGATAATTTGACTGACGGGTCTTCTCGCGCAATCTGTCTAAGGATCTTCATTTTGGCATCTACTTCAAATTGCTTAACCTCCTTAACAATTCCAAATGCTGAAATTGAATCGAGACCTCCCTTCGCTCGCTCTTCATTAATTACGCGCATTGTTCGCCGAGTCAAAAGCGTCAAAAGCCCCGTACCAACAGTTGCAGTACCGGCAAAAGCCCACCCAACAGGTGTTAACCCCAAAAAAGTCACTACTGGGCAATCCCAAGCCAACTTGCAACTCCTCCAAGACCTACCGCTGTGAGACCTTTGCCCAACGTAAGAGCCGCTCCTGTTCCAATCGTTGTAAGCAATCCGCTCGCCCCTGCTACGCCCGCCGCCGAAATCAAACCCAAACTCGAAAGAAGACCCGCATTCCCAAGAATAAATGCCCCAACCCACGAACTTGACAATGTCCCAGCCAAATATCCAGAACCTGCATAGGCAATCCATGCACCAGAGGAATGGAGTACTGGAACCGCAAGTGCAATAAGAGGCATGTTTCTAGCTTTCAGATACTATATAAAATGAGCTTACATCTAATAACTGTATTTTCGACTGATAACTAGCCTTTCAAATCCACCGCTCCGTATCCATCCGCTGATGCAAAACCCGCACCACATCAACTCCATCACCACCCATCCGATAAAACACCAAATGCCGCCCCACAGGATACTTCAGATACCCATCCCGAACCTCAACGCGCCGCCCAACACGTTTTCCGCTCGCCAAGCCTTCACACACATCCCGAATGTCATCCACATACCGCTCTGCCTGAGCCAATCCCCAGACATCAAAAGTATACTCCCAAATCCCTTCTAAATCCCTTTGCGCCGCCGGCGTAAAGCGTACAAAACTCACGATGCAGCCTTGTCCCGCATCCGTGCTTTGAACCCCTCAAAATCAAACGGCTCCGCCTCTCCCGATTGCTCCCCCGCAATCAACGCATTACGCAAAGCCGCCGCCTGCGCCTCCTGCTCCTCAAGCAACCGCAACCCAGACCGCACCACATCACTTGCGCTGCTGTACCGCCCAGACTTCACCTTTTCTTCAACAAACTCGGCGAAATGATCGCCAAGTAAAACAGATGTATTCTTCGCCATATCAAACCTCCATCCAGCAATGATACCAAGAATTGGTATATGAACGCTAAACCGAAAAAAGCCCCACTGCAACCAGCGGGGCTTTTTCAATTTCAAACCGTAGCGTGGGGTTTCACCCCACCACAACCGTCTTAAAGACCAGTACTCACGTCGATCGTGTTACCTTCTTCAAGCGTCACGTAGGCTTTTTTCACGTCCTTACGAACGCCCAGCTTACCGCGGAACCGCTTTACTTTACCTTTGGTGATGGATGTGTTCACAGCCTTCACCTTCACACCAAACAAGCCTTCAACGGCTTCTTTGATCTGTGGTTTGTTCGCGTCAATCGCCACTTCGAAAACAACGGCGTTATGCTCGGAAGCCATCGTTGCTTTTTCGGTGATGATCGGCTTGCGGATCACGTCATAGAGTTCAGCTTTAGTGCTCATTTCAAACGGGCCTCCAATGCTTCGACGCCAGCTTTGGTCAGAACCAAAGTGTCGCTTTTCAGGATGTCATAGACGTTTGCACCTTGGCTTGGCAGGATGTTCACGCCATCGATGTTACGTGCAGCCAATGTGAAGTTTGCATTCACCTCTGCACCATCGATAACCAAGGCACGTTTCCAACCAAGGTTCTTTACGGCTTTCGCCAGTTCCCCGGTTTTCGCAGACGCCAAGTCAGCTTTGTCGATGACAACCAACTCACCAGCAGTCATCTTTGCAGACAATGCATGGCGCAGTCCCAACTTGCGAAACTTTTTGGTCAGATCGTGCGCGTGGCTACGGGGCGTTGGGCCCTTGTAAACACCACCACCGCGGAAAATCGGTGCCGAACGTGCACCGTGGCGTGCGCCACCTGTGCCTTTTTGGCGATAGATCTTCTTAGTGGAGTAGCTGACTTCTGAGCGTGTCTTTACCTTGTGTGTACCTTGCTGGCGTTTCGCCAGTTGGTACCGCACAACACGGTGCAGAATGTCCTTGCGTGGCTCAAGGCCGAACAGGGCCTCGTCCAAGTCAACAGAACCGGCTTTGCCGCCGTCGAGTTTGATCACGTCAAGTTTCATGCGTCACCTTCTTTCTTGTCAGCAGGTGCAGCTTCTTCCGCAGCAGCGTCTGATGCGATGTCAGCTTCAGCAGCTTTCAGCGCAGCTTCTTCTGCAGCAGCAGCTTCAGCAGCCAATGCTTCAGCGGCCGCAGCCTCTTCAGCAGCAGCAGCGGCAGCAGCTTCTTCAGCGGCAGCAGCAGCAACCTTAGCGGCAGAGCGCAGCGCAGCAGGCAGGATCGCGTTTTCAGGGAACGGTTTCTTAACCGCATCCTTAACAGTCACCCAACCACCTTTGGAACCAGGAACGGCGCCTTTGATCATCAGCAAACCACGGTCGCTGTCAGTTTTGACAACTTGGAGGTTCTGGGTTGTGACTTTCGCCGCACCCATGTGACCCGCCATTTTCTTACCTTTGAAAACACGACCAGGTTCTTGGCACTGACCTGTGGAACCGTGCGAACGGTGCGAGATGGACACACCGTGTGTCGCGCGCAAACCACTAAAGTTGTGGCGCTTCATCGCACCCGCGAAACCTTTACCGATGGACGTACCAGAAACGTCAACGAATTGACCTTCAAAGTAGTGATCAGCAATGATTTCTTCGCCAACTTCAATCAAGTTTTCAGCAGAAACACGGAATTCCGCGATCTTGCGTTTTGGTTCAACCTTAGCAGCCGCGAAATGGCCGCGCATCGCAGCGGATGTGCGTTTCGCCTTTGCAGCGCCAGCACCCAGCTGAACAGCAGAATAGCCGTCTTTATCGCCAGTGCGTTGTGCCACAACCTGCAGGTTTTCCATTTGAAGAACGGTTACAGGAACCTGACGACCGTCTTCCATGAACAACCGGGTCATGCCCAGTTTCTTTGCAATTACTCCAGAGCGCATCTCTCAATACTCCCTTAAAGTTTGATCTCGACATCCACACCAGCAGCCAGATCGAGCTTCATCAGCGCGTCTACTGTTTGTGGAGTCGGGTCAACGATGTCCAGCATGCGTTTGTGCGTGCGGATTTCGAATTGCTCACGGGACTTTTTGTTTACGTGTGGACCACGCAGAACCGTATATTTTTCGATGTGGTTCGGCAGAGGGATCGGGCCCCGTACCTGTGCGCCAGTGCGCTTGGCTGTGTTTACGATTTCCTGTGTGGACGCATCCAGAACACGGTAATCAAACGCTTTCAGCCGAATTCGGATATTTTGGCTTTGTACGGCCATAAAACATACCCCTTGAATTAGGGATTTCAATGGAGAGGAGGACGGACGCTTATCGCCAACCCTCGTCGCATCGTATGTGAACCAAAAAAGGGCACGTGAAACGCACCCTTTCAGGACTTGTGTCGTTTAGGGTGAGTCGCACATGAAAGCAAGGGGGTAAATCACGAATTCACGCATAAAACAAAGGCGCAGTCGCGCACCCTAGCGGCGACGCCGCACCACGCTATGCTCTTGCTGTGATTTTGTCTCAGATCGCGTATCCCGCCGCGCTTCACTTTGCCCCTTTGGATTGCTGTCTGGCAAGCGTACTCTGTTTTTATTGGCTTGAATCCGAAGGATCCATCCTACGAACTTAGTCACTGAAATCCCAACGAAGATCAGCGTAAAGCCAACCGATATCACCACAAACAACAGGTTCGATCCCAGACGACCATCGAGCGCGTCCGCCCGTGTGCCCCAATAAGGCTCAACCACATAAACAGGGAACGCGCTGTTTTCCCCTGACGTTTGCAAAGACTGTTTTATCTTTTCTGCAAACCGGTGGTCTTTCTCTTCAAACCCACGGATCAGACTTACGCCATTTTCTGTCCTTGCTTGCGCGATACGATCCAGCAACAGATCAAACAAATAGCCCTCAGTCACAAGCGCAACCGCAGGACCTTCCCCATTGGCAGGTTCCAAAAGTGCATAACCGTAGTCGATTTTTCCCGCTTCAATGTCGCCAACGCGGCCTTTGAATTGGCCTAAAACGGCGATTTCTGTCAGATCATCGCGGTTGGCATCCAACACCAAGTCTTTGAGGAGCAAGACGTCAGGTGCAGGGGCGGATTTGGCTGCATCCAAGTCGGCACGCATGGCTAGATGGTCCTGAACCGAATTGATCGCCAAGGGAGCCATGAGCGCAATGATCGGCACAAAGGCCCACCACGGCAGGTATTTCAAAAACAACTTACCGAACATGTCACCTAACCTCCAATGCAAAAGGGCGCGTGGTTGTCCACGCGCCCTTCAAACTTAATAAGCGATGTCGCTTACTTAATGATCTTAGACACAACGCCGGAGCCTACTGTGCGGCCGCCTTCGCGGATCGCAAAGCGCAGGCCGTCTTCCATGGCGATTGGGGCGATCAGTTCAACGTTGAACTTCAGGTTATCCCCAGGCATCACCATTT
>CALLAV010000027.1 GCA_938001995.1 uncultured Amylibacter sp.
GATTGCACCACGGGGTCGCGCAAAAATTCAACGCCACGTTCCTGATACAACTTGTAGTCCCGCCAAAAGTCATCCGTGCGCAAAAACAAAAACACGCGCCCACCGGCCTGATTCCCGATCCACTTCGCCTGATTATCATCCGATGCACGCGCCAGCACCAATCCCGCCTCACCGTCGCCCTTGGGCCGCACCACGACCCAGCGTTTGTCCTGCTCGGGCTGGTATTCATCTGCGACCAGATCAAAGCCCAGCACATCCACATAAAAGGCAATCGCCTCGTCATAGTCGCGTACAACAAGCGCCGTGTGCACCAAAGATTGGGTCATCATAACACCTCCAAAGACTTACCAATGTGCACATGCCGTACCGCCGCGCAACTGAATGCGGTTTCCCATGCAGTAAAACACGTTTACGTTTGGCCCAAACCAAGGATACGGCCATGACAACCAAACGCAAAATCATCATCGATACAGATCCCGGCCAAGACGACGCGGTTGCGATCCTTCTTGCACTTGCCTCACCCGAATTGGACGTGCTTGGCATCACCGTTGTTGCAGGAAATGTGCCGCTCCCCCTGACCGCGTTGAACACCCGCAAAATTGTGGAACTGGCAGGGCGTCCTGACATTCCGATCTATGCGGGCTGCGCTGAACCCATGGACCGCCCGCTTGTCACGGCAGAACATGTGCATGGGCGCACAGGGCTGGACGGGCCGACCCTGCCCGATCCGCAAATCGAACTGCAAGCGGAACACGCTGTGGATTACCTGATCGACACTTTGCGCGAAACTTCAGGCGTCACGCTTTGCCCACTTGGCCCGCTCACCAACATTGCGACGGCCTTGCGCCGCGCGCCAGAGATTGCAGAGAACATCCGCGAAATTGTTCTTATGGGAGGGGGCTATTTTGAAGGGGGCAACATCACGCCCGCCGCAGAGTTCAACATCTACGTTGATCCCACAGCCGCCGATATCGTCTTCCAATCGGGCATTCCGATTACGGTCCTCCCGCTCGACGTTACGCATCAAGCGTTGGTTATTCCGTCCCGCGTCGAAGCGTTTCGCGCCTTGCCCAACCGCGCTGGCCCTGCCGTTGCTGAACTTACCGATTTCTTCGAACGCTACGACAAAGAAAAGTATGGGTCCGAAGGGGCGCCACTGCATGACCCGACAGTGATCGCCTACCTGCTTGATCCGACCTTGTTTGAAAGCCGCCACATTAATGTAACCGTTGAAACGCAATCTGACCTGACCCTTGGGGCCACAGTTGCCGATTGGTGGCGCGTTTCGGATCGCCCGCGCAATGCCACATGGGTCAGAAACATCAATGCCGATGGATTCTTTAAACTGCTGACCGAACGGATCGCTACACTGCCTTAACGCACTGCCATCGCTTTTGGCTTACGGTTGATCAACACGATCCCGATGCTGACCAAAACCAACGCAGCGATGATCCAAACTGACAGTTCCTCGCCCAGCAACAACCATCCCAGCAACACGCCAAACACAGGCGCCAGGAACCCAAAACTTGCCATGTCACTGGCGGGATATTTCGAGAGAACCCAGAACCACGTGGAAAACCCAAGGCCGACTACGACAACGGCCTGAAACACCAGAATACCCCAATGCTCGACCCGCAAATCGCGGACTTGATCGCCGATCAGATAGGATACGGGCAGCAACACGATTGCAGACACGACAAGCTGATACAGCAACTGCATTTCAGGCACGGATTTGTTCATCGGCGTCAACCGTGCCACCAGCCCGATAGCCGCCCACATCATCGCCGCCGCGATGCAATATATGTCGCCCAGCAGAAGGTTCTCACCCTCGCCCCGTCCCCACATCGCAACCACAACGCCGCCCACGGCGATGGTCAATCCCAGGGCCCGCACAGGGGTGATCCGCTCTGCAGGGATCAAAAAATGCGCACCGATCGTCATCCAAACGGGCATCGTATAAAACAACACCGACACACGCGCGACGGTGGAATAATCCAACGCGAGGAACATCAACAGGAACTCCACCGCGAAAAGAACACCTGTGAAAATGCCCCACGGCAGGCTGCCATCTGAAATCGAAAGTCGACGGCGAAAAAACAGCGCCAACGCCAGCACGGGCACAATCGCAAAGGCAGATCGCACGCCCGCCTGCATCGCAGGGTGCATGCCTTCTCCCACAACTTTCACCAAAACTTGGTTCAGGCCCAGCAGCATCGAAATCGACACCAATAACACACCGCCCAGCGCGTCAATTCGGTCTTTGCGTTCCATTGGATGCTCCCCGCCTTTGGGTCACCCTAGGCTTGCAAAACGGGATCAACAATCACGAAATCACTCGGCTGGGGTCACCGCAGCCCAAGGACGCGTGTCAGGAAAGCCAACCATCTTGCCCTGCGCTTCGTCCCATAACTTCATGTTCATGCACTGCACAATCTGATCCCAAGTGATCCGTGTCGCCTGCATCTCATCGGCCAGCTCGGCATAGCATTCGCGCAGTTTGTAACAAGGAATGCGCGCGTTCAGATGGTGCAGGTCATGAAAGCCCGCATCAAACAGCACAAAGTTCATCACAGGCCCCAGATCCAAAACGCTCGACCCTTGCAAAGATGCCTCTTGGAAATCGTAATCGCCCTGTTCTTTCCAATAGGTGAATTCGTAATTGTGGCCCAGATAAACGATCAAAACCCCGAAACACGCGGCAACCGCAGTGGACCCAACCACCATCGCAAACCCTGCCCAACCAAAGGCGGCATAGGACAGCGCCCAAAGGCCAAACATCAGCACGTTTTGTAAAATTACATCGCCCACGCCGCAGCGAATGCCGTTTTTCGGGAACCGATAGCGCACAAAGAACACCAACAACGCGCCGATACCGAACAACACTAACGGATGGCGAAACGCCCGATAACCAAACCGCGCCATAGGACCCGCTGTTTCGTATTCCGCCAGTGTCCATGTCATTACCTCATGGGCGTCGCGATGGGCTAAATCACCAACGGTCGCGTGGTGGCGATTGTGATTGTAGATCATCGCTTTGAACGAATTTAGCGTGATCGCACTCAGCGCTTTACCCACAAACAGGTTCACGCCCTTGGACGAAAAATGCATGTAATGCCCGCAATCGTGCTGGGTGATGTAAATGCGAATGATCACCCCCGCCATCAGCACCATCAACACCAACCGCAGTGCCAAAAAATCCCAAAATTCGATGCCCAGCCCCCACAATCCGAAAAACAAAACCAAAGAAAGCGCAAGATGCCTGACCGCTACACGGTCATCCGCTTTCATGTATTTAAACGTGCGTTTGCGAAGATTTTCCGAATGCTCCAATGTCCGAGCCTACCTTTAAAAAATGCCAAAAACGTGTCGCTTTGAAAATA
>CALLAV010000028.1 GCA_938001995.1 uncultured Amylibacter sp.
GCGATCAAGCTGCACTCAGCCTATCCGCGTTGGTTGATATCGCGCATGGATGCGGTGATTGCCACCTCGCCAAAGGCGGCTGAGTTTGTTCCTAACGTCAAAGCAATTGTTCCGCATGGTGCGGATGTGGAGCTTTTTCACCCCACAACGGACCGCGCTGCGGCTTGGGCGTCTTTGGGGTATGGTGGTACGTTCGGAATTGCATCTGTAGGTCGGGTGCGGCCCGAAAAAGGGTCGGGTCTGTTCGTGGAGGCGATGATCAAGGCGTTGCCACAGTTGCCAGGTGGCGTGGCGCTCGTTATGGGGCGCACAGCGCCGTCACACCAGACGTTTGTGGATGGTTTGAAGGCCAAGGTGAAGGACGCGGGCCTTGCAGATCGGATCTTGTTTGTCGGCGAAATCCCTGCGCCCGAAGTTCCGAAAATAGTGCGGGCTTTGTCGCTGATGGTGCATTTGCCGACCTATGAACCTTATGGGATGACGCCTTTGGAGGGTATGGCATCAGGTGTGCCGTTCGTGGGCAGTGACACAGGCTATTACCGCCCTCTAAGTTGCGAAGGGACCACTGGGCGTATTGTGCCGACGGGTGTATCAGATGCCGCTGCGGACGACGTTGTTGCCATCCTAAGCAACCCTGATTTACATGCAAAAATGGCCGCTGAGGCAGTGCGCCGCGCCCGCGCGGACTTCAGTATCCAAGGCGAAGCGGATGGGGTTGCAAAGGTTTACGAGGGTTTGTGGGCGGCTGGATAGTGCAGCTAACGTATGTTCGATCAAAAAAGGCCCCGCATCGCTGCGGGGCCTTTCTTTGTTTCTGAACGAAAGAGATTACTCTTCGTTTGAGATTTCTTCGCCAGTTTCCTGATCGACGACTTTCATGGACAGGCGTACCTTGCCACGATCGTCAAAGCCCATCAGTTTCACCTTAACGGACTGACCTTCGGCAACCACATCTTTTGGGTGACCGACACGCTCATTTGCCATTTGGGACACGTGCACAAGGCCGTCCCGCTTGCCAAAGAAGTTCACGAATGCGCCAAAGTCCATAACTTTCACAACAGTACCTGTGTAGATCGTACCGACCTCTGGTTCTGCTGCGATGGACATGATCATGTCGCGGGCTGCTTCGATTTGAGCACCGTTCGAGGATGCGATTTTGATCACGCCATCGTCGTTGATGTCCACTTTTGCGCCAGATGTTTCCACGATTTCGCGGATCACTTTACCACCTGAACCGATCACTTCACGGATTTTGTCAGGGTTGATCTGGATGGTCTCAATGCGTGGCGCATGCTCGGAGAAGGAACCAGTCTCGGACAGAGCTTTGTTCATTTCCTCAAGGATGTGCATACGGCCGTCTTTGGCCTGATCGAGCGCTTTTTCCATGATCTCGGTGGTGATGCCAGCAACTTTGATGTCCATTTGCAGGGACGTGATGCCGTTTTCTGTACCAGCCACTTTGAAGTCCATATCGCCGAGGTGATCTTCGTCGCCGAGGATGTCTGTCAGAACGGCGTATTTGCCGTTGTCTTCAAGGATCAAGCCCATGGCAACACCAGCAACTGGTGCCTTCAGTGGAACGCCTGCGTCCATCATGGACAAGGAGCCACCACAGACGGATGCCATTGAAGAGGAGCCGTTGGATTCCGTGATCTCTGACACAACGCGAATTGTGTAAGGGAAATCAGTTGGCGCTGGCAGAACAGCCTGCAACGCACGCCATGCCAGTTTACCGTGACCGATTTCACGACGACCTGGGCCCATCATACGGCCTGTTTCACCAACAGAGTAGGGAGGGAAGTTATAGTGCAACAGGAAGTTGGACCGGAACATGCCTTGCAGAGAGTCAATCATCTGCTCGTCGTCGCCCGTGCCCAGTGTTACCACTGCCAATGCCTGTGTTTCACCACGTGTGAACAGGGCAGAACCGTGTGTCCGTGGCAGAAGGCCCGTTTCACCAACGATACCACGAACCGTAGACAGGTCGCGACCGTCGATGCGTTTGCCAGTGTTGACGATGTCACCACGAACAACCGAGCTTTCCAGCTTTTTCATCGCTGTGGACAGGTTGCTGTCTTCCAGCTCTTCTTCGGTCAGGCCAGCTTTGATCACGTCGCGTGCTGCGGAAACAGCGGCGGTGCGTTCTTGCTTGTCTGTGTTGCCGAATGCGGCACGCATTTCTTTTTCGCCGATTTTGGTGATTTTCGCCAAAATGTCGGAATAGTCAGGTGCTTGGAAATCAAACGGCTCGTTCGCGCAATCTTCGGCCATGTCGATGATCAGGTCAATCACTGGCTGGATGTTTTCGTGGGCAAACTGAACAGCGCCGAGCATTTCTGCTTCGGATAGTTCGTATGCTTCTGATTCAACCATCATCACGGCGTCTTTTGTACCAGCCACAACCAGATCAAGGCGCTGTTCTGGGTTGTTGCGCAGCTCGTGCATGTCGTCCACGGATGGGTTCAACACATATTCGCCGTCGACAAAACCAACGCGACAGTTGGCGATTGGGCCCATGAAAGGCGCGCCAGACAGTGTGAGCGCGGCAGATGCAGCGATCATTGCCACCATGTCTGGGTCATTTTCCAGATCGTGGGACAAGACTGTCAAAGTAACCTGTGTTTCGTGCTTAAAGCCCGGAACGAACAGCGGGCGGATCGGACGGTCGATCAGGCGTGCTGTCAGTGTTTCTTTTTCTGTTGGGCGTGCTTCACGCTTAAAGAAACCGCCCGGGATTTTACCCGCAGCGTAGTATTTTTCTTGGTAGTTCACTGTCAGTGGGAAGAAATCCATTCCTGGCTTTTCTTTCTTCGCAAAGACAACAGCGGCCAAAACAGATGTTTCGCCCAAAGTGGCGATCACTGTGCTGTCGGCCTGACGGGCGATTTTACCCGTTTCCAGAGTGAGCGTTTCACCGCCCCATTCGATTGATTTTTTGACTTCGTCAAACATACTTTTTCCATTCTAGGCAAAGGGGCCTTCCCGCAGTGCCTTGTTGTGTAGTGGACGCCCCATTGCGTCCCGCCCCGTACCATCGTTTGCAGCGGCGGGGCCGTAACGCTGCATTTCAGATGGGGTGCGTCTACAGCAGGTTGTGTGGAAAGGGAATAGGGTCGTTAGAAACTTGGGCGTTGTAACGCGTTATGGGGTGGTTTTTTGCGTCTTGGAACCAGACAGCAGGGCAAACGCGCCAGAGGGTATTAAAATTAGCAGTGCCATCATACCAAACGCGAGTTGATAGCTGGATTCTGGGTTAAGCGTGCTGGTGTGGCCGATCACAATACCAAACAAGGTTTGAAAGATCGGGATCGCGGCCACGGCGATGATTGTATAAAGGCTCGTCGCGCGTCCGATGGCCACATCTGGGACCACCTGGCGGAGCTGTGCAATAAGGGGGACATAAAACTGTTGTGAGAAGACCATCACGAACAGCAAAATCACGGCAGGGTAAAGTGGTAGGTCGTCTGTGAGTGTTATCGCCAGAAGGCAAAGCATAGATATGCCAGACGCAGTTAAGATCACAGCGTAACGTGAAATTGGCGCGTACTTGTCGATCAGGCCAAAGACCGTACCAGAGGTCATAGTGGCCCCAAAGAAAAGCGCTTGGAACAGGCCCGTTTGGCTTAGAGTAAGATCGTGTACAGCGATGAAATAGGGGCCGCCCCACAGGCCTGTGATGCAGGTGATTGGCGCAAAGGTAACAAAGGCCATGATCAGGACGGGCCGCAGGTCTTTGTTTTTTAGCAAACTGAGGAAGGTGATCTTTTCTGTAGGTGCGTCTGGTTTGTCTTTGGGTTCCTTTTGCGCCGTTGCAAAGATCACCAGCGCAAGGGCCGTTGTGAAAACGGCTAGGCCGATAAATACATTGGTCCAGCCGTAACGTTCGATCACGAAGGCCAAAGGATAGGTCGCCGCGAGGCCTCCGATGCCGCCAAGCGTGACCATGAGGCCGTTGAGGAACCCGAACTGGTCGGACGGGAAATTGCGGGCGAGCAGCATGTACATGCCAACCCCGCCTACAGACAGCCCTGCGCCAAGGACGATGCGTGCGATAATGAGTCCGATGAAGGAATTGGCGTAGATGCAAGCGAGGGTGCCAAGTGCTAAGACCAATAAGAACGCGCTGATGATCAGGCGCGGACCATATTTGTCGAGCAGGGACCCGATGAAGCCTTGGGCAACGATATTGACGATGAAGATGACGGATATGACAAAGCCGAGTTGATCGGCGGATAGGGTGAATTGGTCCTGCCACACGGGGGCGACGATTGCGCCTGCCGCGCGGTGAAACTGCCCCATGCCAAACAGAAAGACGCATGTGGTGAGGACGACCAGCGATTGCAGGCTAAGAAGGGCGCGGTTGGATGCCATTGGCAAAGCGTATCTGCGAAAAGAAAGGCGTGCAATGTGCCGTTGCCATGCCAGTTGAAAAGAGTAGTTTGAGCACAGACCAATCCAAGCAGGCGACCCCGTGACAGAGTATCAAGACAAAACAGCCAAAGCGGCAGAGGCGATGCGCGAACTGTTTGAAGAAACGCCGCTCCAGCGAAACGACCATCTGTCCCAAAAATATGATGCGGATATCTGGCTCAAACGCGAAGACCTGTCGCCCGTTCGGTCCTATAAAATCCGCGGGGCATTCAACGCGATCAGCAAGGTTTTGGCATCTAAGCCCGATCAAGACTTGTTCGTGTGTGCCAGTGCAGGCAATCACGCACAGGGCGTGGCCTATGTTTGCAAACATTTTGGTGTGAAGGGCGTGATTTATATGCCTGTGACGACGCCCCAGCAAAAGATCATGAAGACCAAGATGTTTGGTGGGGATCAGGTGCAGGTCGTGCTTGTCGGTGACTTTTTCGACGACACATTGACCGCGGCGCAGACGTATTGTGAAACAGAGGGCGGCCATTTCCTCAGCCCATTTGACGATGTTGATGTGATCGAGGGTCAATCCACAGTCGCACTGGAAATAAAGGCGCAGTTGGGTCATGTGCCCGACATGCTGGTTCTGCCCGTGGGCGGCGGCGGGCTGTCAGCGGGGGTCGTGTCCTACTTTGGATTAGAGGCGCTGGATTATGTGTTTGTAGAGCCAAAAGGTGGTGCTTCATTGGCTGCCGCGGTGGAGAACAAGGGACCGCTGACGCTTGAAACCGTGGACAATTTTGTTGATGGCGCAGCGGTGGCGCGGATTGGCAGCCGTAATTTCGCTGTGTTGATGGACGTTCAGCCTGAACAGGTTTTGGCGATTTCAGAGGACCGTTTGTGTTCCACAATGATCGAGATGTTGAATGTGGAAGGTGTGGTTCTGGAACCTGCTGGTGCGTTATCGATCGATGCGTTGCAAGACGTCGAGGAGCAGATCAAAGGCAAAACGGTTGTGTGCGTGTCCTCTGGCGGAAACTTTGATTTTGAACGCCTACCAGAAGTGAAGGAACGGGCGCAGCGGTATTTGGGGCTGAAGAAATATTTCATCCTGCGGCTGCCACAGCGGCCTGGTGCGCTGAAAGACTTTCTTGGGATGCTGAACCAGAACGACGATATTTCGCGGTTTGAGTATTTGAAGAAATCGTCGCGCAATTTCGGGACTGTGTTGATTGGGATCGAAACGGATGATCGCGCAAATTTTGATCAATTGGTGATGCGCACGGCCAAGGCGGGGTTTGCGCTGCGTGATATTACGGACGACACAGCTATTGCAGAATTCCTCGTTTGAACGAAAAACGCCCGCTCATTTCTGAACGGGCGTTTAATTCTTACCAGCGAACTGGATTTAGCGACGAATGCCGAGGCGTTTGATCAGATCCTGATAGCGCGCTTCGTCTTTTGCCTTTGTGTAGTCAAGCAGCTTACGACGCAGGGCAACCATTTTCAAAAGACCACGACGACCGTGGTTGTCTTTCTTGTGGGTTTTGAAGTGCTCTGTCAGCGTAGAAATGCGGGATGTCAGGATAGCAACCTGTACTTCAGGGGAACCAGTGTCACCCTCTTTGGTTGCGTATTCTTTCATCAATTGAGCTTTAAGCTCTGGAGTAATCGACATCGGGGTCTCCTTCATTGGTTAAAGGGTTATGGCGCAGGCCGGGATGTCGTCCAGCAAGGCCCATGGAGCACCCGCATCAGATGCGGATGGGGGTCTTTAGGTTAGAAAGCACTTAAAGGAAAGAGAAAATGCCGGATTCTGGGCGTGTTAACCATTTTTGGCCGAGATTCTGTCATTAACCCTTTGTTTCTGATATGCGCGTACATACGTCCTTGGGGTAAATTGGGCGCTACGGGTGTGATACTTTTGAATGCGCCCGCCTTAAGGATGGGTACATGTTAGAGATTTTGATCCTCTCAATTCTGGGATTCGCTGGAACCGCCATTGGTGGGCTTGTGTCCTCGGATGATGATGCGTCAAGCAGCAACGAGTCAGACGGTGACGCCAGTGGCGATACCGAAAATGACCTGCTGTTGGGGACAGGCGAAGATAATATCTTGAACGGTACGGATGATGACGATCAGATTTTCCTCGACGGGGGGGATGATGAATCTGACGGCGGCAGTGGCGATGACAGCATCGCTGGCGGAGACGGTGTAGATCAGATCAATGGCGGTGACGATGATGATACGCTGTTTGGCAACGCGGGCGACGATATTCTGGATGGTGAAGACGGCGACGACACATTGTACGGTGGTTGGGGCGAAGACGACCTTGAAGGCGGCGATGGCGATGACACGCTTTATGGCGGCGAAATGGACGATGTTCTGACCGATTGGGACGGCAGCAACGAACTGTATGGCGGCGACGGCGATGATACATTGCAAGGCGGGTTCGACGTTGATGACACAAGCGTTCTGCACGGTGACGCAGGCGACGATACGATCACTGACGGCGACGCGGACGCCAGCGTTTATGGCGGTACGGGTGATGATGTAATTACGACAGGCCACGGCGACAGCGAAGTATATGGCGGCGACGGCGCAGACATAATTAGCACAGGCATCGACACGGATGTGATCCACGGCGATGCAGGCGATGATGTGATCACAGCCATTGGAACAGATACCGAAGGTGAGGTAGACGAAGCCTATGGCGGTGAAGGAAATGATCAGTTGAACATTCGCGGCGCGACCGAAGCATACGGCGGTGAAGGAGAAGATACATTCACCAGCTACTACAATACTTGGGTTGAAGAGGCGCCAACGGTGATGGATTTTGATGCATCAGAAGACCAGCTTGAGGTGGATATCCAGTCGCATGAAGGGCGGCAAGATTTGGATGACTTCGACATAAAGGTCGAAGACTTTGAAGACGGTAGTGGCGCGTCCATCTATGTAGACGGAGTCGAAGTGATGCGGGTTCCGGGCGCACAAGGTTTGAACCTAGCAGATGTGCAACTGAACCTCGTTTAACGACCGCGTTTTAGGCCAATTATGTTCGATACAAACAGGGTCGTCAGCACGATTGCCCCACCGATCAGTGCATATTTTCCGGGGTTTTCGCCAACAACGTACCAGACGAGCAGGGGCGCAAGTACTGCTTCGAGCAGCAGCAGTAGCGACACTTCGGACGATGTGATGTAGCGCGGGCCAAGCGACATGAGCGCCGTGCCAAGGGGTACAAACATCGCACCGAGTACGATGAGCAAAATCAACTCGCGGTTCGTTAACGTGTCGAGTTGGACAAACGGTAGGCAGATAAGCGCAGTTATCCCGTAACCAATGGCCGTGGCAGGCACCATAGATACGGTCTTTGCGGATCGGGCTACGGTGAATGCGAACGCGAGTGTGGCAGCAGCGCCAAGGGCGATAGCGTCACCAAGCAGCGAAGATTGCCCGCCCGAATGGGATCCTGCGGCGATGATGGCAATGCCGATCAGCGCGAAAATGGTCGTCCATATCATGCGGGGTGAGAAACGTTCTCCCAAGAACGCCCAACTAGCAAGGGCGGCAAATATGGGCGAGGTGCTGACAATGAAAAGCGCGTTGGCAACAGAAGTTAAGCGCAAGCCGTAGATAAAGCAGAAAGTTGCGATGCTCAGCAGGACGCCGTATTGCAAACCCGCGAGACCAAGATTGCGATAAGCCTGTACCGTTTTCCTGCGATACAATGCCAGCGTAAACAACGCGATCATGATGCCTGCCAACCCGCTGCGCACAAACATAAATGTCAGCCCGTCGGTTTCGACCAATCGCACGACCAAGCTGTCAGGAATGACAGCTAAAACGCCGATGCTGGTCAGAATAAGACCTTTGGCTTGATCGTTCATTTCTGCCCAAACAGGATTGTACGCTCTTCGACAGTGTGGGGACGGCTTGGGCGTTTGTCTTTTCCGAGTGACACACCGCGCTGCACGGCGGGGCGGTCTTTGACGCGGGCACGCCAAGCCACAACGTTAGGAAAATCATCAAGCGACAAGCCCATTGCTTTGCCGATTAGAACCCACGGCCAGCACATCATGTCGGCAATGGAATAGTCATCGACAATGTAGTCGCGTCCTTCCAATCGGCGTTCCAAAACGCCCAGGCAACGGGTGTATTCGCCTGCATATCGTTTTGCCGCGTAACCGTCTTTCTCGGTGTCGGGCGCATAGTTGTGAAAATGGCTGTGCTGCCCCGCCATTGGTCCTTGGTTGCCCGTTTGCCAGAACAACCATTCCAGCGTTTCTTTGCGTTTTACGGGGTCTGTGGCGATGAATTTGCCTGTCTTTTCGGCCAGATACCACATGATTGCGCCGCTTTCGAAAACGGAGACGGGATCGCCACTGACATCGTGGTCGACAATTGCGGGCATGCGGTTATTTGGGCTAATTGCCAGGAATTCTGGTGCGAATTGTTCGCCTTTGCCGATGTGTAGCATGCGGGTGGTGTAGGGGATTGCCAGCTCTTCTAAAAGGATCGAAACCTTCCAGCCGTTGGGTGTTGGCCAATAGTAAAAATCAAGCGGTTTGGTCATGATGCATTCCCCAGATTGATTGCGCCGTCTGCGGCGAGTGCTTCGATGTCCGCATCTGATAGGCCTGCTTCGCGCAGGATCTCGGCGGTGTGTTCGCCAAGTGTCGGAGGCGGCATACGCACCTCGGTCGGGGTCTCAGAAAATCGTGGTGCAGGTCGTGCTTGGCGTAGGCGGCCTGCCGTTGGGTGATGGTATTCCATAATTGTGTCGTTTGCCTGCACCTGTGGATGCACGCGCATTTCGCGGCGGTGTAGGACGGGTGCGCATGGTACGTCTTCGGCCTCTAACCGCGTTAACCAGTCGTCAGTGGTGCGGGTGCGCAGGACGTCTTGGGTCAGGGTTAGGCGTTCGTCAATGTTTTTGCCGCGCAGGGCGGCGGTTTTAAACCGTGGATCATCAACCAGTTCCGGCATATCAAAAGCACGGGACAGGTTCGCCCATTCCTTGTTTGATTGCACCGCGACAGAGATGTATCCATCTGCGGTTTCGTAGATCAGATCGATAAAGCTTTGGGCGTTTTCTTGGGCGAATTCATTGCCTACGAACGTGTGCCCGCCCATATCGGACCCCCACAAAAACGCAATGACAGTGTCGAGCATCGAGAGTTTGATGTGTTGTCCCACGCCCGTGCGCTCGCGGTGAAACAGGGCGGCAGAGATGGCCTGCGACGCGGCAAAGCCAGTGAGTTTGTCAGGCAGAATGGTGCGTACCAGACGCGGGCGGTTTTGATCTGATCCAGCTTGGACTGTTGTTAGGCCAGAGAGCGCTTGGACCAGTGGATCATAGACGGGTTTTTGTGCGTAAGGCCCCGTTTCACCAAAGCCCGAAATAGACACGTAGATAATGTCGTCTTTGATCTTGCGGCAGGCGGCTTCGCCAACACCAATGCGGTCTGCGACGCTCGGGCGAAAATTCTGCACAATCACGTCAGCGGTTTTCACCAATGACTTAAAGGCGGCCAAACAGCGCTCGTCCTTAAGGTTCAGTGTCAGCGAGCGTTTGTTGCGATTGTTGTTCACAAAAGACGCCGACATGCCCGCGCGACGGGTGGAAACCATCCGCGTGTGGTCCCCTGTTTCCGGGGTTTCAATCTTGATCACATCGGCCCCTTGATCCGCAAGGATCAACGTAGTTGTCGGCCCTGATATCATCGAGGTTAGATCAAGAATGCGAATGCCGTCAAAAAGGGATGCCATGGCGTGCCTAGCTGTTGCGCGTGTTGGGGCAGTTCAATTCAATTCGCGCAGCTTGGCAAGCGTTAGCGTGCGGTCAGTACGATTTCGATCCAACCGCTTTCGGTTGCATCCGAAAAAGGTTCCGCACTCACAAGCCCGTTGGCAGAGACCTGTGTGCCGCTGAATTTGCCGTTTGCGATCAAGCTACGGGCTACGGACAAGGCGCGGTTTTGGCTGATGAACCATGCTTCCTCGGAATTGCCAGTGCCATAGCTGTCCACGCGGATCATCCAATCGATGCCTTCTGGCACGCGTGAAACGGTGTCTTTCAAGATTGCAGCGATTTCGTTGAGCTTGATGCCGTCGCTCTCTTGCAGCTTGGCGGAGTTCTTCGCGAAAATCTGTGACGCGGGGATCAGAATGCGATCTGTAGATGTTGATGTGTCAGCGCTGGGTGCAGATGCCAGGATGAAGTCGCGCATTTGTGTATTCAACCGTGCGACGATCGCCGCGCCTTGCTCAGAACGTGTGGCTTGATCAGCGCGCAAGGTAGATTGCGACGTGTCAAAGGCCGTTTTGGCTCGATTGACGTCGGCTTGCAGGTCGGACAGGGTGTTCGCTGCCGTGGCTTTTTGTGCGGTGAAATCTTGCATGGTCAAGGATTCATTCTGCAAGATCGCTTGCTGGGCGTCCAACTCATCTTGCGCCACATCCAGTTCGCCTTGAATTTCGGCAATCAAAGCGTTGCGCGTGTCTATGGCCGCTTTGCGTCTGGCTTGATGCTCTTTAAAGGCGGCGTCAGCGGCTGCAAATTTCTCATATGCGCTGGTTTCGGCTTGTTTGGCATTTGCCAATTGCTCGTCTGCTTTCAATAGGCGTTCGCCCACTTCGATTTGACGTTTGCGGGTTGCCGCAAGCGCGTCTTTGGCTGCGAGTTCTGACTTCTTTGCGTTTTCGGCTTGCGAGACCGCGTCTTTGAAGAAATCCGTTTCGATGTCGCCATTGTCATCGCCATCGGAAATTACGGCCTGAGCGGATTTTACGGCTTCGACCAAAACTTCGGCGGCGCTAAAGGCGGCTTGCGCTGCGGCTGCTGCGTTTTTTAATTGTTCGACTGTGGAGCGCAGTTTTGCGTGCTCTTCTTTCATCGCCTTAATGTCGGCTTGCAACGTTTCAGAAGAAGAAATGACGGTGTTTAGGTTCTGCTGGCTTTGCAGCAGTGCATTGGACAGCTCTTCGCCTTTGGGGTCTTCGTCAGATGTGTCCACTTGGGAGAGGCGTTTTTTGGCTTCTGCCACCTTTAGAACGGCGCTGGATAGACCCTGTTTTGCTGCGTCAACTTTGGCCTGTTGGGCATCGACTGTTTCCAAAAGCGCCGTGTTTTTTTCTTCAAAAGCGGCTTGCGCGGCAATGGCGTCATCCAAGGCGTCGCGCTTGCTTTGCCAGTCAGCAACAAGCGCGTTGTATTCGGCAATTGGGGCAGGTGTGAGGCTGATTGATTGTGCAGCAGCGCTTTGAGGGTAGGACGCTGAAAGGAGCAGGGCACAAGTTAGTGCGGGGATGGAGAAAAACGGGTTGATTGATTTACTGAAACGACGTGCCACTCGAACTATTCCACCCTGTCTGGTCTGTTTTCGTCGGGTTTTATCTGGTCGCAGATTATTGCGATGTGATCCCCGATCCTTTTCTGCCTTCTTTCAGTAGACAGGTTTTAGCGATGCGTCAACGAAAGCTAACCATATATAGATGTGCAGTTTAGGTTTTGCGCCAGCGGTTGATCTGGTCCGATATCTGGGGCCAAAAAAGCACGCTGCGGCGTAAACGATTCTATTGGGGCGCAACCGACAATTATGTGGGGTTGAGTGGCGTCTTTTTTGGCGCGAAATTATGCACTTTGGATTTGTTGGCGATATTCTTTGTTTGATCGTGGATATTTAGAAAAAAGGCGAGAAATTGCTGTCAACAACTGTTGCGCGTCATACACAATACTGGCAGATTACCGCTAAATGTATGGGAGAGTTGGACAATGATCACTAGATGTTTGATTGCGGCAGGGATTTCGCTTGTTTTGGGGGCAAGCGCGGCTGTGGCACAGACTTGCGGTGGGAACTATACTGTGAAGGGCGGGGATTCCTTGTCTGTTATCGCAGATTCTTTGTACAAGGATGCGAAAAAGTGGACTGCCATCCATCAGGGTAATGTCGCCACTATTGGTAGCAATCCAAACAGTATTCGCGTTGGCCAAACATTGCGCCTGACCTGTATCGGTGGCCTTCCCACTGGATTAGAAGGTGGCACGGTTCAATCAACCGTTGCGTCGGCAAACCCGGCGGTGCAAACATCCTCAACCGCGTCTGCGGCGGTTCAGGTTGCTGCCGCAAATCGTAAATTGAAATTGTTGACGGCGGACGACAACGCGCCGTTCACGGACAGTTCGTTGCCAGGCGGTGGGTTGTTGACCGAGGTTGTGGATTCCGCGCTCAAAAGCAATTCGGACGTGAAAGACTTTGGTATTTATGTGGTGAATGACTGGTCCGCACATTTGGATCCGCTGATCACCGACGCGGTGTTCGATCTGGGCTTCCCTTGGTACAAGCCTGATTGCAAATTGCAGCCGGATACTTTCCGCTGTGCCGAGTTGAAATTCTCGGAGCCAATGTTTGAAATTTTGATGCTTTTGTATCAGCCGAAGGATCGTCAATTCGCGTTCAATACAGACACGGACATGCATGGTAAGTCTATTTGCCGACCCAAAGGTTGGTTGACCTATGATTTGGATGGTGCTGGGCGCAACTGGCTTGCCAACAATCTGGTAGAATTGAAGCAAGCGGATACAGTTGCGGATTGCTTTGAAATGATGCTGGCGGGTGATGTGGATTCTGTTTCCATGGATGAATTCGTGGGGCGGACGTCGATCAAGGAGTTGGGGATCGGAGACAAAGTTCACACTGTCGACACGAAGCCGATTTCCATCCAAGGCATGCATGTTGTCGTTGGCAAAGAGCATCCGCAGGGCGATGAAATGCTGGCGTTGATTGATGCGGGCTTGGCCAACCTAAAGGCGTCTGGGGATTATCAACGGATTTTGGACACGCACATGTCGCGCATCTGGGCGGATTTCTAAGCAAGTGATGCGGTTGAGGAGAACGGCCTTCTGGGGGAAACTATGCTACGAAAATTGATTTCAGCGGGACTGTTTTCGGCGATCGCAGGCGGCGCTATGGCGCAAGAGGATTGTGGTCGGACCTACGTTTTGCAGCAAGGGGACACGTTGTTGTCGATTGCGCAGGACTACTACGCGGAACGTAGCAAATGGTCGGTGATCTATTACGCAAACGAAACGGCTTTGGGCGGTAATCTGGTTGATTTGCCCGAAGGTGTGACGCTGAACATTCCGTGTGTGGATGGGGAAACGCTGAAACCGACGAACATCACGGAAACAGTTGCCGCACCAGAACCTGATCCCGAGCCTGAGCCGGAAGTGACCATCGCACCGATTGAAACACCATTGTTGCAAGATGATGCAGATATCAAGCTGGTGACAGGGTCAAACTATGCGCCGTTTACGGATCAAGACTGGCCCAACAACGGTATGATGTTCGAACTGGTGAATGCAGCATTCGAAGAAGCGCCGTCACCTCTGCCGTTTTCGATTGTTTGGGAGAATGACTGGTCCAAGCACTTGTTCCCAATGCTCGACAGCAAACAGGTTGATATGGGGTTCCCGTGGTATCGCCCGAATTGTGAGGCAGAGCCGCAGAATGAGCGCTGTGCGAACTTCCACTTTTCGAAGTCCGTATTTGATATTCTTGTCCTGATCTACGTGAATGCAGAGGCGCCGTTTGATTTCGACAAAGACGAAGACTTATTTGGCAAGACTATCTGTCGTGAAAAGGGGTATTTTACGCATGACCTAGATGGGCCAGACCGCCGTTGGGTCACAGATGGCAAGATCACGCTCGTGCGGGCTGACACGACGGATGACTGTTTCCGCATGGTGGCCGCGGGCGACGTGGACGCGGTGTCGGTGAACGAGTTTCTGGGAACGGGTAAGCTGAAAGAGTTGTCGTTGCAGGAAAAGGTTGTGGCGTTGGAACGGCCTGTGGGAACGCAAGGCCTGCATGTTGTGATTTCAAAGCGGCATTGGCGTGGGACAACGAACCTTTATCGGTTCAATGCAGGACTAGAGCAGCTGAAAAAGACTGATCGGTATGACGCAATTGTATCGCGCCATATGGAGCTGTTTCGGCAGCGCAATCGTTAAGGTTTAAGGTGACGCGCTCGTGCGGCCCGTTCAATGGCCGCGCCTGCAAGGCGATCAATGTTCAAAACGTAGCGAATTTCTTCTAAGAAACGCAATTCGCCTTCGCGCAGGCGGCCATCCGCAGCAGCCACATCACAACACAGCGCATAGGCGGTTTCGTTGAATTTTTCTGGCATCGCTGCTCGAACAAGACCAAACAGCGCATCAAGCCCGTCTTCGTCTTCGAGGATATCAAACACCGTTTGCGAAATCAAAGTGATGCGATCCACGTCATAATCGGAAAATACGGGTAAGTGGCCCACGACCCGATCAATGGACAAGAGTTCGAGCGTACGCACCTGTGTGTCTGACACGGATGTCGATACCATCAACGCGATCAAAGCGTCCTGAAGGTTCCATGGGCTTTCGGTGATATCTTCTGCGGTCATAGCTGCGGCCTTTGGTGCATATTCGCGCTGATAATATTGACGCTTGCGAGCAGGGGCAATAGGGAGTGCGCTTGAACCAAATAAAACTGGAACCCAACATGTCCGACCTCCGTGATCTTGCGATGAGCAGCAAAGCCTGGCCTTTTGAAGAAGCCCGCAAGATT
>CALLAV010000029.1 GCA_938001995.1 uncultured Amylibacter sp.
ACCATCACAACCCACCACTTGATCATCAACCGCAACCACATCCTCGCGGGCGGCATCCGCCCACACTACTATTGCTTGCCCGTGGCCAAACGCGAAGAACACCGCCTTGCCCTGCGCGAAGCAGCCACATCAGGCGACGCCCGTTTTTTCCTTGGTACAGACAGCGCCCCACACACCGACCCCAACAAATTGATGGAGTGCGGCTGCGCAGGCGTGTTTTCCGCCACCAACACCATGTCCTGTCTTGCCCATGTGTTTGAAGAAGACGGCAAACTCGACACCCTCGAAAAATTCGCGTCCCTCAACGGCCCCGCCTACTACGGCCTGCCCGCCAACGACGCGACCCTAACTTTAACAAAGCAAGCGACCCCTGTGACCTTCCCCGCCAAAATTGAAACGGCCACGGACCCCGTCACCCTCTTCGATCCGGGATTCCCACTATTTTGGTCGAACAACGGTTGATCATAGCCAAACTCCAACAACTTCGGTTTGGTTTTCCTAGAAAATCAAAATAAATCGTGTATCCTTTGAACATTATCTAAGAATTTGTTTAAGGAGCATTCGAATGCCAAATACTTTTCGTTTTGTCCGTTGGGTTCCAAAGCAACATGAAGAAGCTGCCATTCGTGGCGGGCTGCTGTCGCACAACAAGTCTGCGATGTGGATCTTTGACTTGTCGCAAGCCTATCGCCCTGGGAATAATATCTCTCGTGGTGCGATCCTGATTGCATTTACGGTTGATAAAACGGCGCACGATAACATCAAAAACGGCACTACCATCGATTTTGAAAACAGTTCATTTGGTGGTGAAGCGGCCCACCCCAACGCCGTAATTATTAAAAAGAATGAACCTGGTGCCTATGGGCTTGGTCGGCAACGGCAAGGTGTCACGAACTTGCACTGCACAACGGGCTACGCCACAAAGAAAGAAGTCGCTAAGGCATTGGGGCTAAACGAAAGAGAAGTTGCAGACAATTACAAACCGCGTACTGGGTGGGGGCGTTAACGCGTTAGTTTTCCAGTCAAGCTGCGCATCCGCACATCGGATTGTGATGGATCAAAAGCCAAAAACTTGATCGGCACTGCGTCCCCGACCGCCAATTTCTCCGCCAAGGCCTTATCATCCAGATAAAACGTGCCAAATTGCCGTGTCTTTTTGTAGTCGAACTCATAGTCAAAATAATAGAGCGTCACACTGTCGTCCAAAACCTCGGTGTAGGCATCAGATACAACCGCTTCTTTGTTCCGCCCATATTTCGCAACCACTTGTTTTTCATAGTAAAACATCAGGCTCGATGGCATGGTTGCGCCCATGAAAAACAGCGCAAACACCGTGAAAAACCCACCAATACCATACACAAATATCGGTGCATCCGTGACGCGCGCCATCCACAGAATCCCAATGCCGATGCACACAAACACCATCAGCATACCGAGCAACAATCCATGCCGCTTTACAGCACTCCACCCAAATTTCACCTTGTCTGAAAAGGGAACGCCCGTGGGCCGCGAAACGCTCACAACAGCCCAGCTGCGCGGCGCCGTTCGTCGATTTTTCCATCTCGATACAGCAGGTTATAGGTATCAAACGGGATAATCCCCTGATCTTGCGTCACGAAATGCACGCAGGACCGTTTCACCCGCGCCACACAGAAATTATAAGGGTCGAGGAACTCTGAAATCGCTACCCGAAACAGGTTCTCATAACTCACCGATTGCGGTGTTTCGATGCTCGGCAGACAGCACAGCAACGCCTCCATCCGCTGGCTTGCGTTCTGATCGTTTGTGGACAAGCTAAAGAACTCAAATATCCGCGCCTTCAGCTCTGGATACTTCTCAAACGTCACCGCGTTTGGCACTTCATCAACAATCACATCCTTCGGGATCATCGACGTGATCGGCACTATCTCCTGCCCGTTGCGCAGCGCGTAACCGATTGAAATACTTTCAGGATTACACGGCAGCGGGATCATATCTCCCCCTTGAAACGCCGTCGGTCCGTTGACAATCGCACTGCGAATTTCAGACAACACCATGCGGTTTTTCTTTGGATCAAACCCCTCATTGCGCCCCGCCGATTGCACAGGCTGAAACGTAACGCCGCGCACGCAGTTCCAGCGCAAACCTTCCTCGATGATCGCGTTGATCTCGTGGTCATTCACGCCCTTCTTGATCACCGCCACAAGCGTCGTGGAAATCCCGTGCTTCTCGAGCGCCGCGAGCGCCTGCATCCGCACTTTGCTCAGGTCCGCCCCGCGAATATCCTTCAGCGCGTCCTTTTCGGTGCTGTCAAACTGCAGATACACCTCAAACCCTTCGCCCAAGGACGCCAGTTCCGCCGCAAACCCATCTTCGCGCGCAATCCGCAGACCATTGGTGTTCAACATCACATGGCGGATCGGCTTGGTCATGGTCAGGCGCAGAATATCCATAATCTGGGGGTGTATCGTCGGCTCCCCACCCGAAATCTGCACCAGATCAGGCTCCCCTTCGCTTTCCACCAACAGGTCGAGCATCTGCTCCACCTCCGCGAGCGATTTGGTCCCATCTTTCGCAGGCGATGAATTGGCAAAACACACAGGGCACGTCAGATTACAGGCTTGATTTACCTCGATAATCGCCAAGCAAGAGTGCTGCTCGTGATCGGGACACAAGCCGCAATCATAAGGGCAGCCATAATCCGTCCGCGTCTGCGGTTTCAACGGCCGATCCCCAGGCTTTAGATAATCCCGCGCCGCCAGAAAATACGCGGCATCGGTGCTGACCAAGGTCTTTTGCACCCCGTGCGTGCGG
>CALLAV010000030.1 GCA_938001995.1 uncultured Amylibacter sp.
GTCGAGGTGTTCGGCGCGGGTGATCAGTGTAGCGCGCAGCGTGAAAAAGAAATCGCGCCGCGCGGTGAAGCCCGCAGCCTGCACCGCGCGGATGGCTTGCAGGGTTTGCGCGGCCCCAACGGGGACGCCTGCACGGCGCAGGGTGCGCACAAAATAGACGATGTTGGCGACGAGCTTGCCGTTTACGGGCAGGTCTTTGAGCGGTTCAACCATGGCGCACCCCAAGGGCGGCCTTGACGTTGGCGGCGTGGACTTCGGCGTAGGGTTCGAACCATGTGACGTGGTCCTGTGCGAAGTGGTCTGCGAGGACTTCCCGCACGGTTTGCGCGGCGTTTTCGGGATTGGTGGCAAGGCTGTGGAGCCATGCTGTGTAGGTCTCAATCGCGTCGATGAGGGTTGGACCGTAGCCGCCTGCTGCGATGATCGGCTCGGACCCGTGACAGGGCAGGATTTTCGTCGCGCCGAGGGATTTGAGGCGCTTGAGGTCAGCGAGGTGGTGGGCAAAATCTTGGGGTTCATCGACGTAGGTGATCGGGTCTTCGAGTGTATCGCCTGCGAGGAGGATTTTCTCGTCAGGTAGGAACAAGACGGAGGCGTCGTCGGAGTGGATGTTGAGGGTATGCAGTTCTATTTGGCGGTCGCCTAGGGTGAGGTTGAGTGTATCCCCGAAGGTTTCGGTGGGCAGGACGACGGGTTTGATCGGGGGCCAGCGGCGGTTGGATTCTAGGTCAGTTTTGGCGGCTGTCAGGTGCGCTGCGGTGCGGGTGTTGGCGATGATCGGGCTGTTTGGGAAAGCCGCGAGGAGTTGCGCGGTGCCCGCGATGTGGTCTTTGTGCCAGTGGGAATAAATGATGCGGATGCGTTCGACGCCCTGCCCTTGCAGATGATCAGCAATGGCGACGCCGTGGGCGGGTGTGGTGCCTGTGTCGTAGACGATGGCCTCCGTTCCTTCGATAAGCGTGAAACTGGCAATGCCAAGGCCGAGGCCGCCTGCGTCTACCCAATTCGGGCGTGGATCAAAGCGGTAGCCTGTCACGCGACCGTCGTAATAGGCGAAAAGACCCGCGTGAGGTTCAGAGATGCGCAGATGTGGGAGGGTCATTGCATCCCAGAATTTGCGATGTTGGCGCGGGCGTGATCGAGGATTCGAGTTGCCTCGGACCCTGCGATTTTGGCGATGTCGTCTTGGTATTTCAGGACCGCGCCGAGCGTGTCGGCGATGACTTCGGGGCTGAGGGCGACGGCGTCGAGGGCGACGAGGCATTTGGCCCAATCGATGGTTTCAGCAACGCCCGGATTTTTGAACAGGTCTTCATCGCGCAGGTGTTGGATGAAGCTGACCACTTCGCGCGACAGGGTTTCGGTGGCTTCGGGGGCGCGGGCGCGCAAGATTTCGACTTCGCGTTCAAAGCCAGGATAGTCCACCCAGTGATAAAGGCAGCGGCGTTTGAGGGCGTCGTGGACCTCGCGCGTTCTGTTGGAAGTGAGGATCACGATGGGCGGTTCTGGGGCGGTAATGGTGCCGAGTTCTGGGATGGTGACTTGATAATCTGAAAGCGCCTCAAGAAGGAAGGCCTCGAACGGTTCATCGGTGCGGTCTATTTCGTCGATCAGCAGAATTGGGGGTCCCTTGGGATTTGGTTCCATGGCCTGCAAGAGCGGACGCTTGATAAGGAAGTCATCGGTGAAGAATTCATCTGCGCTGGTTTTGCCGTCCCCTGCAGCGCGCATGGCGATCATTTGGGCGGCAAAGTTCCACTCGTAGACGGCCGAGCTTGCATCTAGCCCTTCGTAGCATTGCAGGCGGATGAGGTCGCGGCCCAAGGCGCTGGCGAGGGTTTTGGCCAGTTCTGTTTTGCCGACCCCTGCTTCGCCTTCGAGGAATATCGGGCGTTTGAGGGTGAGCGAAAGATAGACGAGCGTCGCAAGCGCGCGGTCGCAGATGTAGTTTTCATCGGACAGCATCGTTTGCGTGGCGTCAATGGATGTGGGCAGTTGGGTCATGTGCAATCCTTAGCGTTGGAGGGAATGTAGCAGGATTGTGGGGGGTGGGAAGTGCCGCCGCTGGGTCGTGGCTGGGAAATGTCGCAGATGTGAGACGTGCCTTTAGCTTGGAATGCCTGCGGCGCGGATATTTTGATCAAGAAAAAGGCTGGCAGTGGCGCGGTTTTAGCTGCCGTATTTTTCGAATTGTGCGGCTTGTTTGGCGGTCCATGTGACGGTGAGTTCGTAGCCTTGATCCCACAAGCCCTCTTCGTCGATAACGTTTTGTTCAAACAGCCAAGCGCGGCGCGCGCCTTCTGAGTAGGCAAGGCGGATGGTTTCTGTCGTGGTCGGATCCTCAATCGCGGTTTCGATCAGGGACACGAGCGTGTCGAGCCCCTGCCCTGTGATCGCAGAAATCGTGTGGATGTTGTCCGTGCGTTCTGATGTGTTGAGCGCGGTTTCCAGCGTGGCGGCGTCCAGCAGATCGGATTTGTTCCAAACCTCGATCATGGTGTCTTTGGCGGTTTGTGTAATGCCAAGATCGTTGAGGATATCGGTCACATCAGCGGCCTGCGCCTCGGATTCGGGATGGGCGATGTCGCGCACGTGTAAGATGAGGTCTGCATCGAGGACCTCTTCCAGAGTGGCGCGGAAGGCTGCAACAAGTTGCGTGGGCAGTTCTGAAATAAACCCTACCGTGTCCGACAGGCTAATTTTCTGACCTTCGGGCAATTCCAGCTCGCGCATGGTGGGATCGAGCGTGGCAAAGAGCATGTCTTTTGCCATCACATCCGCACCTGTTAACGTGTTAAAAAGCGTGGATTTACCCGCGTTGGTATAGCCCACAAGGGCCACAATCGGATATGGAACCTTGGCACGGGCGGCGCGGTGCAATTCGCGGGTCTTCACGACTTTGGACAATTGCTTACGCAGCCGCACAATGGCGTCGTCAATGGCACGACGATCAGATTCAATCTGCGTTTCCCCTGCACCACCGACGAAGCCAAGGCCGCCCCGTTGACGTTCCAAGTGTGTCCAGGCGCGCACAAGGCGGGTTTTGGAATAGCTGAGCGCTGCAAGGTCTACTTGCAGAACCCCTTCGCGCGTGGCCGCACGATCTGAGAAAATTTCGAGGATAAGGCCCGTACGGTCGAGGACCTTAACCTTCCAATGACGTTCCAAGTTGCGTTGTTGGATCGGGGACACAGGCCCGTCGATGATCACAAGCGTGATGTCTTCGTCTTTGATCTTTTGGTTCAGCTCTTCCAGTTTGCCCTTGCTGAACAGCATGCCCACATGGGGTTTTCGCAGGTTCACAACCTCGGAAAATCCAAGATCAAGGCGCAGAGCATTTGCCAATGAAACCGCTTCGGCGAGCGCATTTTCAGGAGCCCGCCGTGTTTCAGTGTTGGGAATGTCTGGATGGAGGACGCAGGCCCGTTCCAAGCTTTAGCTTTCCTCACCGTCGTACAATTGCACCGCTTGCGCAGGCATGATGGTGGAAATCGCGTGTTTGTACACCAACTGGCTTTGGCCATCGCGACGCAGCAGAACGCAGAAATTGTCGAACCACGTGATCATGCCTTGCAGCTTCACACCATTGATCAGAAAAATCGTTACGGAAATCTTGGATTTGCGCACATTGTTCAGGAATGCGTCTTGTAGGTTTTGTTTATCGCCAGCCATTGTGTCAGCTTTCAGTTTTATGTCCCCGCATTGATTGGGCGGGATATCGTTGTTGTTTGCATCCGTTTCGCGCAGCGCGGATCGGACTTGGCAGAGTATGGGGGTAAATTCGGCTTTGACCAGAGCAAAAGTGAAACTTGCCCGTTTTTTGGTCATTTACCGCCAATAGTTTGGATTTAGCACCGCGATGACGGCAAGCGCCTCTAGGCGGCCCAAAACCATTGCGACACATAAGATCGCTTTGCCTGTGTCCGAAATATTGGCGTAACCGGTAAAGCTTTCACCTGCGGCGTGGGCCAATGGTCCCGTGTTGGACAGGCCCGCCGTGGCGAACAACAGGCTGTCAGAAAAGCTGATCCCTGTCGCTGACAAAGCGAGCGCCACAAGCGCCAAAGACAGAACAAATAGCATGAGGAATATCCAGGCAATTTGTGCGCCCTCGCGCCGAATAATACGTGTGCGAGAAGAGCTTCCAGAGACCGAACTGGGGTGGCTAAGGCGTTCAATCTCGCGTTGGCCGTGTTTATAAAGTGCGTAGATGCGCAGCAGTTTCACACCCCCCGCAGTGGTGGCAATGCCGCCGCCCATGATCGACAGCCCCATCAGGATGATGCCTGTGGTTCCCAATCCGGACCAACTTTGCGCGCCTTCCCAAGCGCTGCTTTCAAAGCCCGTCGTTGTGAGGAACGATAAAACCGTGAACACCGCGCCCCAAAAGGCGGTAATGGCTGTGGCAAAACTGTCCGTTCCAGTGCCTTCAAACGCTGCTGTCCAGTGACGGATGAACAAAAGGATCGGGATAACCGTGATGCAGATCAGGACAAGATTAACCTCTTTGTCGAGTTTGAGGTTCTGCATGACCTCTGTATCTGTGCTGAAAAAGAACGTGTGGCGCGACACCGCAAAGAACAGAAACAAGAACATCAGCACTTCGCCCGCGTAGCCCGAATTGGCGCCCTCCAACCCGCCAACAGGGGAAATGCCGCTGGTGGAAATGATCGACATCGCGTGGGACACCGCCACAAGCGTGCGATCCCCCGCGATCAGCAGACACAGCACAAGGATAGCAGTGACAAACACGTAAACAGGAAAAATCTGCGAGGCATAGCGGATCAGGCGTTGGCTGGCATCCGCATTGGCAATTTGGTTTGTCCCCTTTTGTCCACCACGCGTGGCGGCAAACACCTCAAAGCCACCGATTTGCAAAGGCGCAAAGATGGACAAGGCAACAACAAGGATAAAGAACCCACCAACCCAGCCAACAATCGCCCGCATCATGTGCAAGGGCGCGGGTACAAGAGATGGGTCAAGAAACAGCGTTGCCCCCGTGGTTGTCAGGCTCGACAGCATTTCAAAGTAGGCCTGAAAATAGGTGATCGACGGCACAAGGTAGTTAAATGGCATCGCCAGCAGCGCAGGGATCGTCAGAAACGCACCAAACACAGTTAACAAATAATGCCGTGCAGAGTTGCGCGACGCATATCCCGTCACAGCAATCCCCACGAGCGCGATCAGGATTAGCAAAAATGTCGTATGATAAAAAAACGTCCGCGCCACGTCCCAATCTTCCAGCCGAATGGCAAAGGCCATTGGAAGGTACATCATCGAAACCGCAAAACCGAGCAGTTGAACAAACAGAGGAAGGGATTTGAGCCAGGCCATACGCGCCCCTAAAAGAAGTCGATCTGCACTTGGAGCAGGCGTTCGACCTCTTCTATGTTGCGCGCGAGCGAGAAGATGACCACGACGTCGCCCTCTTCGATGCGGGTGTCTCCTGTGGGGCGCACGACTTTGTCGCCCTTTTGTACGGCTGCAATCAAGGCGCCCTCTGGGATGGTCACGTCGCGGATGATTTGGCCCGCGATGGGTGATGTGGACATGACTTGCGCTTCGATCACTTCTGCCTCGGCATCGCCAACGGAATAGACTTGACGTACACGTCCATGGCGGATGTGGCGCAAAATAGACGACACCGTTGTGGCACGGGGGTGGATGAAAGCGTCGATTTTGAGGGGCTGCATCAACGGCGCAAGACCGTGATCGTTCACCAAAGCCACCACTTGCGGACACCCTGCCGCCTTGGCTCGTGTGGCCGTTAACAGGTTGGTTTTATCGTCATCTGTCAGGGCCAACAACGCGTCAGCCTTATCAAGATTGGCTTCTTCCAGCAGGTCTTTGTCCAAACCGTCGCCGTGTAAAACGATGGTCCGTTCCAGACTTTCCGCAGCTTTTTCAGCACATTCGCGTGAGCGTTCGATGATCTTTGCACGGATGCGGTCCGATCCCTTTTCCAACTGGCTGGCGACAGACAGACCCACATTACCCGCACCGATAATAATAACCCGTTCGCGTTTCTTGGTGTTTTTGCCAAAAATCTCTAGCGTGCGGCGCACATCGTCTTTGTGCGTGAACACATAGACTTGATCGCCCGCAAACAATTGGTCGTCCCCGTTGGTGGTAAACAAATGTTCTTCGCGGCGCACACCGCAAACCACCGCGCGCAGGGTCGAAAACAGCTCCGATAGTTGACGCAAGGGGGTGTTGACCACCGCGCAATCTTCTTCGAGCGTGATGCCGAGCATTTCGACATCCCCTTGTAAAAACGGTTCGTTGTCAAACGTCGATGGCGCTGCCAATTGGCGCAAGGCGGCGGCGGCCACTTCTTTTTCAGGGGAAATCACAACGTCGATAGGCAAGTGATCGCGCTGATACAGATCTGTATAAATCACATCGAGGTAGGACTGTGCGCGCAAACGGGCCACTTTGCGTGGGATTTTAAAGACAGAATGCGCCACCTGACAGGTGACCATGTTCACCTCGTCTGAATGGGTGGCGGCGATAATCATATCCGCATCCCGCGCCCCTGCACGGCGCAGCACGTCAGGATAGCTGGCAAACCCCGTAATCCCAGACACATCGAGCGCGTCCGTGGCTTGGTTCACCAGACCCGGATTGTTGTCCACAATGGTCACGTCGTTGTTTTCCACGGCCAAATGGCGGGCAATTTGCCAGCCAACTTGTCCTGCGCCACACACGATAACCTTCATTTTCTTGCCCTGACATTTCAGATCATCTGGCGGTTAAACACCAAATCGCGGCTGGGTATCAAGCGTCTTCGTCACCCTCGCCGTTGTCGTCAATTTCGGCAATGCGCGTGCCTGCCTTATTGGTTGTGACCACGTTCAGGGTTTTCAGCTTCCGGTGCAGCGCACTGCGTTCCATACCAACAAAATTCGCCGTACGGGAAATATTGCCGCCAAAACGGTTGATCTGCGCCATAAGGTATTCCCGTTCGAACATTTCGCGAGCTTCACGCAAAGGCAGCGTGGCGTAGTTGTTGGAAAGACCAGCGCTTTCACCACCGCCACCCCCTTCGTTGCCGGGAATTTCAGACGGTTCGATGTCACCTTTTTCGGGGCCAAGGATCAGCACACGTTCAATCACATTGCGCAGTTGGCGCACATTTCCAGGCCAAGCCATGGTTTGCAACAACGCTTCGGTTTCCTCGGCAAGCGCGCGCACAGGCAGGCCTTGAGCGGCGTTCAACTCTTCCATGAAATGCTCGGCGAGCATGGCGATATCTTCGCGGCGCGCTTCCAGGGACGGCACGGTGATCGGCACCACGTTCAGGCGGTGATAAAGCTCTTCGCGGAAATTCCCTGCGGCGATTTCCTGTTGCAGGTCGCGGTTGGTGGCCGAGAGGACACGGATATCAACGCGCACTTTGTCGGACCCGCCAACGCGGTTAAACGACTGTTCAACCAGCACACGCAGGATTTTCGACTGTGTGCCGATGGGCATATCTGCCACTTCGTCAAAGAACAGAATGCCGCCATGGGCCTGTTCCAGCAAACCCGGTTCAAACCCGCGCTCCCCGCCTTCACGGCCAAACAGAACCTCTTCCATGCGATCAGGTTCGATGCTGGCGGAATTAACCGAAATAAACGGCGCTTTGGCGCGGTCCGATTTGGAATGGATGTAGCGTGCAGCCACTTCTTTGCCGCAGCCCGATGGACCTGTCAGCATCACACGCCCGTTGGTTTTGGTCACTTTGTCCAACTGGCTTTGCAAATTGCGGAAAGCCGCGGAATTGCCGACCATCACGGATGAGGTTACATCGCGCACCTTTAATTGCGCGTTTTCGCGGCGCAGACGGGATGTTTCCATGGCCCGCGCGATCACCACCATCAATTGGTCAATGTTAAACGGCTTTTCGATAAAGTCGTAAGCACCCTGTTTCACCGCAGCAACGGCGATTTCAATGTTGCCATGACCCGAGATAATCACAACAGGAATATCAGGATTGTCGCGCCGCACAGTTTTCAGGATGTCGATCCCGTCCAGCTTGCTTTCCTTAAGCCAGATATCGAGAATTATGAGGTCTGGCGCCTCTTTATTGATTTCGGAAAATGTATCGTCTGAGTTGGCCGCTTTGCGGGTTGTGTACCCTTCGTCCACCAAAATATCGGACACAAGTTCTCGAATGTCTTTTTCGTCATCAACGACTAAAATATCGCCCATCTATTACCACTCCTGCTCGGGCCTCTTATTGGGCCGCTTTAATACCTTCTTCTATGTTACCTAGCTCGTTGCCGAAAGGCAACACAATGCGCGCCATTGCGCCGATGCGATTTGACGCGTCAAAAGGCGGTGCATCCAGCAGCTCCAATGTGCCGCCGTGTTCTTCAATAATCTTCTTAACAATCGGCAATCCGAGCCCTGTTCCACTGTCGCGATGGGTCACATATGGCTCAAACAAACGCGACCGATTTTCTGTGGGCAAACCCATGCCATTGTCCTGAATTTCAATGATCGTTTCGGTGTCGTTACCCGTGACGTTGACGCGGATTTCTGGGGCAAAATCTTCTGGCTTTTCGTCCATGCCTTCAATGGCTTCACCCGCGTTCTTAATCAAGTTTGTGAGGGCTTGATTGAACATGGTCGCATCGATATTCGCAAGGATCTCGTCCATCGGCAGGTTCAGGGTGATTTGCGTCGGCGACAGCGCCTCTTTTTGCAAGACCACAACATCACGGATCAGTTTGGCAAGGTCTTCATCACGGCGTTCCGGTTCGGGCATACGGGCGAACTTTGAAAACTCGTCCACGATGCGGCGCAGATCGTTTGTCTGGCGAATGATCACATCAGAATATTGATTGAGGTCTGCGGCATTTTCACCAAGCATGGGGCCAAACTTGCGTTTCATACGCTCAGCCGACAACTGAATCGGTGTCAGAGGATTCTTAATCTCATGTGCAATCCGCCGCGCCACATCACCCCACGCGGCAAGGCGTTGGGCTGACACAAGCGAGGTCACATCATCAAAGGTCACAACATACCCTTCAAGCGAGCCTTCTTCGGAGGTGCGCACCGCCATACGAACCAGCAAAATTTCAGGGCTGTCCGCACGGGTTAAACGAATTTCTTCTTGGGCCACATTTGTGGTGCGCCCTTCAAGTTTTGCAAACAGTGGCGCGAATTCTGGGACAGCAAGGATCAGCGCCTTATCCACATCGCCGTCCATATCAAGGTTCAACAAACGGGACGCGGCGGCGTTCATCATTGCGATTTCGCCTTCTTCATTCACGCCAATCACCCCAGCCGTAACCCCAGAAAGAACGCTATCAAACAAACGTCGGCGGCGTTCGGTACGTTCATTCGCTTCGCGCAAATCATCGTGCTGACGCTTAACCTGTTGGGTCATACGATTGAACGTGCGCCCCAACATGGCGATTTCATCATCGCCTTTTTCTTCTTTAACACGCACACCCAGATCACCCGCAATCACCCGCTGCGCCGCCCCCGCCAAACGTCCCACAGGACGCGCGAGGCGTTCGGCAAACCACAAGCCCAGCCAGATAGCTGCAAGGATCACAATCAGCGCAAACCCGAGGTAAATCAGCGCAAGATCAAACAACAACTGGTCCCGCTCCTGTTCCCCCTGATTGTACAGAGCGACGGTTTCCTTCGTTTCATCCAGCAGGTTCAGGATTTCTCCATCCACACTGCGGGACACATAAACATACCGATCAGGATAGGCATTCAAGCGGATCAATGCGCGGAATTCGTTGTTGTCCCAGTCTTGGATCACAACGGTTTTGCCCTGCTCTGCCTGTTCTAGGCTGGTGGCAGAGGGCTCTTCAAAGTCGAACAAATAGCTGCGTTCACCGCGCGCTTTCAGTCGCGCGCCGCCATCAATCACATAGGCTTCTTTTAGCCCTCGCTGAATGCGCTGTTGGCCAAGCGTTAGGGACGATCGCAATTCGCCCTCAGCATTCAAACCCAGCACCTGGCGTTGCTGGTTCAAGAACTGCGCGATCAATTGCGCGTCCGTCACAAGATCGTCACGCTGTTCGTTTTCATAGGCTTGCGCCGCAGCAAGTGAATTG
>CALLAV010000031.1 GCA_938001995.1 uncultured Amylibacter sp.
TTTCCAGCAGGTTCTTTGTCGCCACCAGAATGCCTGGTGTGCAAATTCCGCATTGCAGGGCTGCATGTTCGATGAACTTTTCCTGCAACAGATGCAGGTTTTCGCCGTCCGCGATGCCTTCAACTGTGCCGATTTCTTTGCCCTCGGCTTCCGCGCCCAGCACAAGGCAGGAACAGACCAAACGACCATCCAGCGTAACAGAACACGCGCCACAGTCGCCTGTGCCACAGCCCTCTTTTGCGCCCGTTAGGTGCAATTGATCGCGCAATGCGTCAAGCAGGGTTTCGCGTGGGTCGCACAAAAACTCGACCTCGTCGCCGTTCACTTTGGTATTTACGTGGATCATGATGCGGCCTCCGCGCGGTCATATGCAATTTTTGCGGCGCGTCGTGCGAGCACGCCTGCCACTTGGGTGCGGAACTCAATCGTGCCGCGTTTGTCTGTGATCGGGTTGCACGCAGCAGATGCCGCAGCGGCCAACGCTTCCAGCGCCGTGTCATCCAGCTCTGTGCCGATGATCGCGTTTGCGGCCTCTTCCACCAAAAGAACCGTCGGGGCAACCGCGCCAAGCGCGACGCGCGCTTCTACGATCTTTTTCCCGTCAAGCCGTAGGTTCACGGCACAGCCAACAACAGCAATGTCCATTTCTGTGCGCGGGATAAATCGCAAATACGCATCCCCACCACTGGAACCACGAGCAGGCAAATGAACCGACGTAATCATCTCACCTGTTGCGAGGCTTGTCTTACCCGGGGCCGTTGGAATGTCGCCTGCGGCAACAGTCCGCGCGCCGTTCGGACCTGTCACAGACACCGTAGCACCTGCGGCCACCATCGCGGGAACACTGTCCGCCGCTGGGGAGCCATTACACAGGTTACCTGTGAGCGTGGCGCGCCCTTGGATCTGAGTCGAACCAACCAAATCCATCGCTTCAACCACACCGGGCCATTCTTTACCAAGCGTATCATGCTCGGTCATTTCCGCACCCGTGACGGCCACGCCGATGCGCCAGCCATCGCCTTCGCGGGCAATCTCGGACACACCGTCGATTTTCTTAACGTCGATCAAAACATCTGGCGTCACGATATCTGCGCGCAATTGCACGAGCACATCCGTGCCCCCTGCCAAGAACCGCGTGACACCTTCGGCGTCTTTCGCGATGGCCACCGCATCATCAAAACTGCTGGGCGTATGATACTGCATTGTTCCTCCAAAACTTGGGCACGAGTGCCCCTAAAACAGCTTTGGGTCGACCGCACCCAAATGCGACCAACCCGTTCCCCATGACAGTGCCTTCCCGCGACTTGCGCCGCAAGCACGAAAACGACTTTGTCAGGCGAAATTGAGCCAAATTCAGAACCGCCCCCTAGCGTGACAAACCGAATTACGCTGCGACATTTCACCAAAGGACTTGCAATGCGTCGCCTGTTGTTATGACCTAGATGCCACGAGATGCTGATCTGCCTGCACTCGTTTTTGGGAGGATTTATGACGTTAGCGATGTGCAAGACATCCCTGTGTGAGAACATGCCATGACAGGTATGACACTGGCCCAAGCATCTGCGCATTTGACGTCCACTGATCCGCGGTTTGCCATCACAACAGCAAATGTACGTGGCGCGGATTATCGCGTGTTTGAAAACGCCCCCGCCCATTTGCGTGGCCTTTTGCAGGCATCGCGCCCCGCGCATGGTGATGGGCAGAACGAATACCTCGTTTATCAAAATGAACGTTGGACCTATGACGCGTTCTGCGCTGATGTGTGCAAGATGGCGCATGTTTTGACCCAAGAGTTGGGTGTGAAACAGGGCGACCGCGTGGCGCTTGCTATGCGCAATTACCCCGAACTGCCGATTCTGATGATGGCGATCACCAGTATTGGCGCGGTGGTGGTGTTTCTAAACGCATGGTGGACAACCGAAGAGCTGGACTATGCGCTTACTGACAGCGCCGCGAGCTTGGTGTTTGCCGATGGTCCCCGCTTTGAGCGTATTGCAGCGCTTGGTGAAAAAGCCCCCAATATGATCCCGCTGCGCGATGCGCCCCAAGGGGAGCAGACCTATGAAACCCTTCTGGCAAACGCCCCAGATGCCGAGTGGCCAGAGGTTGAAATTCACACCGACGACGATATGGCCGTGATGTATTCATCTGGCACGACGGGTCACCCCAAAGGCGTTGTACAGACTCATCGCGGGGCGGTATCTGCCGTGTTCACGTGGGTGATGTCCCTGTTCTTGCCTGGCCTGATGGCGGACCCAAACGATCCCCCTGCCCCTGATCCTGGACCACAGGCCATTTTAATCGTGACGCCCCTGTTCCACGTAACAGCAACACATCCTATGTTCTTGCTGAGCCTGCCGATTGGTTCGAAACTTGTATTGCTGCACAAATGGAATGCAGAGGACGCAATAGAAACGATTGAACGCGAGAAAATCACACGGTTCTTGGGCGTTCCGACTCAATCTGCAGATCTGATGCAGGCTGCAAAACGCATGGGCCGCAGTTTGGACGGGTTGCAATATGTTGGTGCGGGTGGTGCAAAACGCCCCGCAGCACAGGTTGGCCAGTTACAAGAAAGTTTCCCTAAGGCTACTGT
>CALLAV010000032.1 GCA_938001995.1 uncultured Amylibacter sp.
GCCGTGCCTGTGTTTTCCAGTGTCATGGCGGATGTCAGGGTGGCCACGGCGAATAAACCGCCGCCTGTACCAATGCCAAACGCGCCAAGGAAGAAGATTGTTGTGCTGTTTAGCGGGGCTGCAAAGATCACCGCACAAAACGCCACAAGGCCGATTAGGATGCCACGTGCGGCCATGCGATACGGATCAACCGCGTCTTTCAGCCATTTTGCGGCCATACCAAAACCGACCAACGCACCACCGGCCCAAACCGCCGTCAGCAGCGTTGTTGAGGATACAGACAGGCCCAAGATTTCGCCGCCATAAGGCTCTAGCAGAACGTCCTGCATGTTAAAGGCAATCGTGCCAAGGAAAACAACAACCAGCAACCGTCCCGCGTCGCCCCCAGACACCAAATCATTCCAAGCATCGCGGAACACAGGGCGCGGGGTTGCGCGTTCTGCTTTGGTCATTGGGTTGACCTTTTCCTGTTTCCACAGAGCAATCACGTTCAACACGATGGTAACAACTGCGGTGCCTTGGACGACCTGAACCAAACGCAGCGCGCTAAAGTTTTGCAACAATGCACCCACGATCAGTGCAGACACCGCCATCCCGATCAGGAACATCACGTAAAGCAAGGCCACCACTTGGGGGCGCGTTTCTTCGGTTGCACGGTCTGCTGCCAGCGCAAGGCCTGCAGTCTGCGTCATGTGCATGCCAAGACCCGTCAGCAAAAATGCAAGCGCCGCGCCTACTTCACCGGCCCAACTAGGCCCAACAGCTTGATCACCAGACAAAACGAGTAGACCCATCGGCATGATGGCTAGGCCACCAAACTGCCAAAGGGATCCGAACCAAAGGTAAGGAATGCGCTTCCACCCAATGGCAGAGCGATAGGTGTCAGACCGAAAACCGAGAAGTGCGCGAAACGGCGCAACCAGTACAGGGATTGCAATCATAATGGCCACAATCGTGGCGGCGACGCCCAGTTCCACGATCATCACGCGGTTAAGAGTACCGAGCAGCATGACCGCTGCCATACCAACAGAAATCTGGAACAACGACAGGCGCAGCAACTGGCCCAAAGGCAGCTCTTCGCTCACCGCGTTTGAAAACGGCAGTGCCCGCATTGTAAGCGATTTTATGGCAGAGCGTGGGATCATGCACGAAACTCCAACGCTTGGCTGATGTAAAAGCCCGATGTGACACGCTTCAATTCGCGGATACGACCTTTGGTCTGCGCGGCGATCCGTGCAGGCGTATGCGGCACCATAGTTGGTGAACGATCAGAGCGCGGAAACAGCTTGCCAACGCGCCACATTGCCATCAACAGCGGCGTGCGCGGAGCAACGGTAAAGACCATGCTTTCGTTCAAGCGTGGGCCAATATTATCGAGGATTTTGCCGATGTCTTCGGCAGAGTAATAGATCAGGCTGTCCATCGCGACGATGTAATCGAACGATCCCAAACGCGGTTCCAACATATCGCCTGCTTGGAATTTTAACTGCCCTTTGGTGCGCGGTGGCATCCGTTTTTGCGCGATATCCACCAACTGAGGAGAGATATCCACGCCGAGCACATCTGCGCCCCGTTCGGCCAATTCACAGGCCAACGCACCTGTGCCACAACCCGCATCCAACACCCGCGCGCCGCGCAGATCTTGGGGCATTTGGGAAGACAGCAGCTCACGCATTTCATCGCGGCCCGCGCGCACGGTGGCACGAATACCAGAAACGGGCGCATCCGATGTCAGGCGTTCCCAAGTTTTGGTTGCTGTGCGGTCGAAATAGGTTTCAACCCGTGCGCGTGTGGCCTCGTAGCTCATCAATCAAAACCCAACAATTCAAAGATTTCACGATCAGGAAGCGGTGCAGGGGCCAGCGGCTCTGTTCCGTTCCAAAGCGTCTCGGCCAGACGGATGTATTCCTTCTGAACCATGATGATGTCCTCATCGCTGTCCATTTCGAACAGTGTCTTTTTCTTTAGGCGTGAACGACGGATCGCATCTAGATCAGGCATATGTGCAATGCGATTGAATCCAACCGTTTCGCAGTAGCGATCCACCTCGTCCGTGTCTTTGGAGCGGTTGGCAACACAGCCCGCCAGGCGGACTTTGTAGTTGGCCGATTTCGCCTGAACGGCCGCAATAATGCGGTTCATGGCGTAGATGCTGTCAAAGTCGTTTGCTGTTACGATCAGCGCGCGATCTGCGTGTTGCAACGGGGCTGCAAAGCCACCGCAAACCACATCGCCAAGTACGTCAAAGATCACCACATCTGTGTCTTCCAGCATGTGGTGCTGTTTGAGCAGCTTCACGGTTTGACCAACAACGTAACCACCACACCCCGTGCCAGCCGGCGGACCGCCAGCCTCTACGCATTTCACGCCGCCGTAGCCCACAGTGACGAAATCTTCTGGGCGGAGTTCTTCGGAATGGAAATCCACGCTTTTCAGAATGTCGATCACAGTTGGCTGCAACTGACCTGTCAGGGTGAACGTGCTGTCATGTTTTGGGTCGCACCCGATTTGCAGAACGCGTTTGCCCATTTTGGCGAAAGCCGCGGACAAGTTGGACGAGGTGGTCGATTTCCCGATGCCGCCTTTGCCGTACACGGAAAACACTTTCGCGCCTTCAATCTTGGACGTGTCGTGGACCTGTACGGATCCTTCGCCGTCAGCGCCAAGATGTGGAATGCTTTTGTCGAGTGGGCTCATGATATTTCCCTTGGGTTGGTGTTTCTTTGGGTCATTCGGCTGCAATGCCCTCAAGTTGGTCTTCAATCGCATCGGCTGCGTTTTGCAGTGCCGCGAGCGTATCTTCGTCAGGTTTCCAGTAATCGCGGTCCGATGCTTCCAGCAGGCGATTTGCCATGCGCATGGAGGCTTGTGGGTTCAGATCGGACAGGCGTTTGCGCATGTCTTCGTCCAGCACAAACGTTTCGGACAGGCGCTGATACACCCAGCTGTCCACTTTGCCTGTGGTGGCGGACCACCCAACTGTGTTGGTGATGTGCGCTTCGATCTGGCGCACACCTTCGTGGCCATGTTTCAGCAGCGGTTCATAGAATTTCGGGTTCAGGCTGCGTGACCGTGTTTCCAGTGAAACCTGATCCTGCAACGTGCGAACCTTCGCGCCGCCCCGTGTTTGATCGCCGATGTAAATGGGCGTGTCGTCCGTGCCCTTGGCGCGGTTGACGGCCGAAGCAATCCCACCAAGCGTGTCGAAATAGTGATCCACCGAGGTCACGCCCAGTTCCAGCGATTCCAAATTCTGATAGGCCAGATCCACGTTTTTCAACGTGTCTTGCAGCAGATCGGATTGCTGGCTGGCCTCGCCGTCCGTACCATAGGCAAAACTTTTTCGCGCCTGATAGGCATCGGCTAAATCATCGGACCCATCAAAGGCAGAGCTGTCTACCAGTTGATTCACGTTCGACCCATATGCGCCTTCAGCATTTGAGAACACGCGCAACGCGGCGGTTTTCATGTCGCTGCCTGTTTTCTCAATAAACGCCAACGCATGGGCGCGGATCGGGTTCATGTCGAGCGGCTCGTCGGCCTGCGCACATTTAAGCGCGGCATCGGCCAGCAATTTGGTTTGCAGCGGCAACAGATCACGGAAAATTCCGCTAAGCGTCATGATCACATCCACGCGCGGACGCCCAAGCAGTTCCAGCGGCACAAGGTTCGCGCCACACAAACGCCCGTGAGTGTCAAAACGCGGCTCGCATCCCATTAGGCTCAACGCTTGTGCAATCGGCCCGCCGTTGGATTTGATGTTGTCAGATCCCCACAGAACCAGGGCCACAGTTTTTGGAACCTCGGCGTGTGTTTCCAGCAGGGCCAGCGCCTGTTTCGCGCCGTCTTCCATCGCGAAAGCGGTGGGCATGCGGAACGGGTCAAACGCATGAATGTTGCGACCCGTTGGCAGGATTTCTGGCGCGCGGATTACGTCACCGCCAGGAACAGGCTCGATGAATTCGCCGTTCATCGCGCGCATCAGAGCAGGCAATTCGCTGTCTTTGGACAAATGTTTGCGCGCAACTTCGCGGGCTTGAAGGGTGTCAAATTCCATCACATCGAGCATGGAGTTCACGGTTTCTGGCGTTTTCTGTGCGCCAACAATGTGCAACCCATCTGGGATCAAGGCTTCTTCGGTTTCCACCAGTTTCAGCCACATTTGATCGAGGTATTCGCTGTCCAAATCCACCGCCGTCGCTTGCGCGTGGATCAACTCTTCCAGCCCATCGCGCTCTGCTCCGTCAGGTAGGGACCGCCACTTTGTCAGGCTGTCTTTCAAATCCGCTAAGCCACGATAGAGCCCTGCATTTTGCAGCGGTGGAGTCAGGTGCGTGATCGTGATCGCATTGGCACGACGTTTGGCCAGCGTTGCCTCGGACGGGTTGTTCGCTGCGTAGAGGTAAATGTTCGGCATATTTCCGATCAACCGCTCTGGCCAATCCGCGCCGCACAATCCGTTTTGTTTGCCCGGCATAAATTCTAGTGCGCCGTGCATGCCGAAATGCAATAGAACGTCCGCTTTCAGATCGTGTTTCAGATACTGATAGAACGTGGAAAACGCATGTGTCGGAGCAAAGCCCTTTTCAAACAGCAACCGCATCGGGTCGCCTTCATATCCGAACGCAGGCTGCACGCCGACAAATACCTTGCCGAATTGCGCACCCAGAACAAACACATCACGCCCATTGGCCTGAATACGGCCAGGTGCTGGGCCCCAAGTGGCTTCAACCTCGTCTAACCACGGGGTGTTGGTGATGATCTGATCCGCACTGACCTTGGCTGCAACGTTTGCCTCTTGGCCATATGTTTTTGAGTTGCCGTTCAGAATAATTTCACGCAGTTCGTCTACTGTTGCTGGTGGTGTCAGGTCATAACCGTCGCGCACCATCTGGTGCAGTGTGTTGTGTAGAGATTCAAAGACGGACAGATACGCCGCCGTGCCAATTGCGCCTGCATTCGGCGGAAAGCCGAACAGAACCACGCCGACGTTTTTATCTGCATTTTCTTTGCGGCGTAGCAACGCGAGGCGTTTGGTTTTTTCAACCAGCGCGTCGATGCGCTCTACGGCAGGGGCCATTGCTTTGATGTCGGTGCCCATGCCCTCGCCGTGGCGACCTGCAAATACAGTTGGGTTCGTTGCGCCGTCAATTTCGGGCAAAGCGATCAGCATTGTGCTTTCGATTGGGCTAAGACCTTGTGAGCCCGCCTCCCACTGCTCCAACGTTTGAAATTCGAGCGGCTGAGCGGCCACATAAGGCACGTTCAAATCGGACAGCACCTGAACAGCGGCTTCATTGTCGTTATACGCAGGCCCACCCACAAGGCTGAACCCTGTCAGCGACACAAAAGCGTCGATCTTGTCTTTGTGATAATTCGCAATCGCGGCACGCCCATCAAGGCCACCTGAGAAAGCAGGAATGACACGCACGCCTTGCGCTTCGAACGTGCGAATGACGTGGTCGTAATGAGCAGTATCGCCCGAGAGGATATAAGACCGAAGCATCAGCAAACCGACTGTTACTGCCGCATCGCTGTGGGGCAGATCATCGGCATCCGTCGTGACATGCTTTTCTGGCAGATCGGGGTGGTACAGACCCACTTCGGGGTATTCCACAGGCAAATCAACTTGCGCACCGCGCCATGTCGGGATGCTGGAATAGCGCGAGATCAGGAACCGCACGAGGCTTTCGATGTTTTCGTCCGACCCACCGAGCCAGTATTGCATCGCAAGGAACCACGCCCTCAGGTCTTGTGATTTGCCAGGGATCAGGCGCAGGATTTTTGGCAGGCGGCGCAGCATTTTCATTTGGCCCGCGCCAGCGCTACCGCTTTTCTTTGCGGGTTTTAGCTTTTTCAACAGGGCCATCGCACCTGAAGCCGGGCGGGTCATATCGAGATCGCCCATTTTCGTCAGTTGCACGATTTCTTGGTCTGCAATGATCCCGACCATTGCATCACAGGCATCGCGGCGTGCCTTTAGGTCGGGAAGGATCGCCAAAATGTGGTCTTCGAGGAAGATCACCGAGGACACGATAATGTTTGCCGTCGCAATGTCCGCCTTGGCCGCTGCCAGTGATGAGGGGTCTTTTTCCCATTCTGCCGCTGCGTGAACAACGATAGAGAGGCCCGGAAAGCTGCGCTCCAGCGATGGCGTTACGCGCGCGACCGGTCCAGCGGCGTGCCGGTCCAGCGTTAACAACACAACGTTGTAAGATGTATGTCCTAGATCATCGCGCAAAGTGTGCTTTTGCCTCGTATAAAGTGTCCAGTGAGATTTCGCCGAGCCCTTGCTCGACAGCGAAGTGTTCTGTGTTTCTGCGGGCTTTACCGCGCACAAAGAACGGGATTTTCTTCAATTCTTTTTCAGCGTCCACCAGCCAAACAGGGGCGTTTGTATTTGCCGGTTTTGGTGTTTCAACAACTTGTGGCGCAGCCTGCCCGATGGGTTTGGGGGAATGGCCGCCGTGATGGCTGGCGCCTGCATCATCGTGGAATTCGAAATCTTCGCGGAACATGTGCAACAGGTGTTCTTCGAGCCCCATCACCAGCGGGTGAATCCAAGTGTCAAAGATAACATTCGCGCCCTCAAACCCCATTTGCGGGGAATAGCGTGCGGGGAAATCTTGCACGTGAACAGGCGCGGAAATCACGGCGCAGGGGATGCCCAAGCGCTTGCCGATATGGCGTTCCATTTGTGTGCCGAGGATCATCTCTGGCTGCAATTCTTCGATGGCGCGTTCGACCTCTAGGTAATCGTCGGTGATCAGCGCTTTCAGACCGTAT
>CALLAV010000033.1 GCA_938001995.1 uncultured Amylibacter sp.
GATGCTGGGGATTCCGAGGGCGGAGTTTCGGTGCATTTGGTGACGGCAAAGCTGGATGACGGGCCGATCTTAGGTCAGGTTCGTGTACCAATTTTAGACGGCGATACGGCAGATGATTTGGCCGCGCGGGTTCTGAAAGAAGAACACAAGCTGTATCCTTCTGTACTGCGGGAATTTGTGAAAACCTTATGAGCGAGAAGCCGAGCAGCATAAAGAACCTCGGCCCAGCTTCGGATGAATTTTATGCGCGCGGCGGGATTACAACGGCGGATCAATTGCGCGAATTTGGGCCAGATGAAGCATATTTTCGGGCGCTGAAGGCAGGCGGAAAACCCCATTTCATTGGGTATTATGTGCTGGTCATGGCGCTGCAAGGGCGACCTTGGAATGACTGCAAAGGCAAGGAAAAAGACGCGCTTAAACTGCGGTTTGAGGCGATAAAGGCGCGACTAACGCCAGCGGACAAAGAATTGTCAGCATTAGAAAAAGAGCTGAATGCGCTCGGTGTGATTGAAAGGAAATGATTATGGTTCGATTAGGACTATTAGCGGCTGTTTTGGCCTCCCCTGTTTTTGCGCAAGAACCCATAGGCGACGCAGCGCTGACCATGCCGATTTTCGATGCGCATATTCATTACAAAGAGCCCGCGTGGAAGGTCTATCCTCCTGAAACTATTATTAAAATGATGGATCGAAATGGCGTGGCGATGGGGCTTGTGTCCTCAACTCCTGATGAAGGAACAATCAAGCTGTGGAAATACGCCAAGGGGCGGATTGTGCCAGAGTTGCGGCCCTATCGGGATGGTGCTGGATCGTCGGATTGGACCAAAGACAAAGGAATGAAGGCCTATCTGGAAGAGCGGTTGGCAAGCTATCCCCATGAAGGCATTGGAGAATTTCACATTCGCCAAATCGACCCTTCGGACGAAGATCTACTGCGGGCCGTGACGCAAATGGCGAAGAAGCGAAACATTCCGATCCATATTCATTCAACCGCCGACCCAGTTGAATTGCTGTATCGTTTGGAGCCTTCGCTGACCATTATCTGGGCCCATGTGGGGATGACGGATTCTGCTGAAACGGCCATGGGCATGTTCAACAAATACCCAACCCTTTACGCCGATACGTCTTACCGCGAGCGGGACATTTTGCGAAACGGTAAGCTGACGGCGGGTTGGGCGAAGGTGATTGCCAAGCATCATTCGCGCCTGATGATTGGGTCAGACACGTGGGTGAACGGGCAATGGGATATGTATGACGCGATCATTGATGTGAACCGCAAGTGGTTGTCTTTGCTGCCAAAAGAGGCGGCAGAGAACATCGCGTATAAGAACGCCGAACTGTTGTTTGGGCGCAAAATTGATCTAAGCCTGATCGGTACGCGATAAAAAAGGGGCCGTTGAGGCCCCTTTTCGTGTCTTGGGAGGCGGGCTGAAGCCCGCCCTACGGTCAAAACCGCTTAACCGACCAACTCCACGCTCTCGGACATTGTACCAATGTCCTGCCGCGGAACGTGTTGGTCTTAACCAACAAGTTCTAGACCAGAGAAGAAATACGCGATTTCTTCGGCGGCTGTTTCTGGAGCGTCGGAGCCGTGGATGGAGTTTTCACCCAAGGACAGCGCGTGTGTTTTGCGGATTGTGCCCTCGTCTGCGTCAGCTGGGTTTGTTGCGCCCATGATTTCGCGGTTACGCAGGATAGCGTTTTCGCCTTCGAGAACCTGAACAACAATCGGCTCTGAGATCATGAATTCGCACAGTTCGTCGTAAAACGGGCGCTCGGAATGTACGGCATAGAATGTTTGCGCCTGAGCCAGAGTCAGCTGGATGCGTTTTTGCGCAACGATGCGCAGGCCGCCTGCTTCCAACATCGCGCAGATCGCGCCTGTCAGGTTGCGTTTTGTGGCGTCTGGTTTGACGATAGAGAATGTGCGTTCGAGAGCCATTTTGACTGTCCTTTGGTTGATGGTTTGGCGGGCAGATAACATGGAAAAACCGACTTGGAAAGCGGTCATCTGTGACTAAAGCGTTTCGCGAAAAACTTGAATCCCAATTTTTGCGAAGCGCTGCCCTAAGTCTCTGGTGTCGCTGCGTTTTGCGATTTGTTGATATCTCAAGTTAATCGCTAAACGCTTTGGTTGACAGTGGTGGGCGCGTGGGGCATTGCGTGGCCATGTTAAAGATCACAGATATCTCTTATTCCATTGCCGGTCGCCAGTTGTTCGACGAGGCCTCTGCCACCATTCCGACGGGCCACAAAGTGGGCTTTGTGGGGCGTAATGGTACGGGAAAAACCACGCTGTTTCATATGATTAACGGTGTTTTGGCCAAAGACGGCGGCACGGTCGAGGTTCCGCGTGGGGCCAAGATTGGCGGCGTGGCGCAAGAAGCACCCGCATCCAATGACAGCTTGCTCGATACAGTTTTGGCGGCGGATACGGAACGTGCTGACCTGTTGGTTGAGGCAGAAACCGCGACCGACGCGGGGCGAATTGCGGATATTCATGCCCGTTTGAACGATATCGGTGCCTATTCCGCCGAAGCACGTGCGGCGGCGATTTTGCATGGGTTGGGGTTTGACAAAGAGGCGCAGGCGCGACCTTGTGCAGATTATTCAGGCGGGTGGCGGATGCGCGTGGCGTTGGCGGCTGTGCTGTTTTCTGAACCAGATGTGCTGCTGCTGGATGAACCGACAAACTACCTCGATCTGGAGGGCACGTTGTGGCTGGAAGGGTATTTGGCAAAATATCCACATACGGTTTTGGTGATTTCACACGATAGGCAGTTGTTGAACAGATCTGTGAACGCGATCCTGCATTTACAGGATAAGAAGCTGACGCTCTATCAGGGCAATTACGACACGTTTGACGAAGTGCGCCGCGCAAAATTGGCGGAACAAGCAGCAGCGGCAAAGAAGCAATCGGCAGAGCGGGCGCACATGCAGGCCTTTGTGGATCGGTTCCGCGCCAAAGCGTCCAAGGCGAAACAAGCGCAGTCGCGGTTGAAGATGCTGGAACGGATGGAGCCGATTGCTGCGGCCACAGAAAACAATGTTGCGTCGTTTAACTTCCCCTCCCCCGAACAGCTTTCCCCACCGATTGTAAAGCTGGACGGGGTGGATGTGGGCTATGGTGGGCCTGCGATTTTGCGCAATCTGAACCTGCGGATTGATCAGGATGATCGGATTGCGTTGTTGGGGGCCAATGGTCAGGGGAAATCGACCCTTTCAAAGTTGTTTGCCAGCCGGTTGCATCCCCAAGAAGGCAATATTGTTGCCTCATCCAAACTGCGGATTGGGTATTTTGCACAGCATCAGGTGGATGAATTGCATCTGGACGAAACACCTTTACAGCATTTGGCACGCGCACGGCCGAAGCTGGCACCGTCGCAGTTGCGATCCCGCTTGGCGCAGGGTGGAATTGGGCCCGAACAGGCTGATACAGTGGTTGGCAGCCTGTCTGGTGGACAAAAGGCGCGGCTATCGATGTTGCTGGCCACGCTGGAAGCGCCGCATTTGGTGATTTTGGACGAGCCGACCAACCACCTTGATATTGAGTCGCGCGAGGCGCTGGTACGGGCGTTGATGGATTACGATGGCGCCGTGATTTTGGTGAGCCACGATCCGCATTTGGTGGGCATGGTCGCGGATCGACTGTGGCTGGTGAAGGACGGCGGGGTGAAGCCGTTCAATGAGGATTTGGACGCCTATCAAAAGCTGCTTTTGACCGAACGCGGTGGCGGCGGTGTGGCGGCCCAAGGTGAGAAGAAGAAGGTTAAAGAAAAGCGTAAACCCGCGGCGGTGCAGCGCAAGGCGGTTGCCCCTTTACAGGCAGAGGTCGCCAAGTGCGAAGCGCGGGTTGGCAAGTTGGAAGAGCTGAAAGAAAAGATCGAAGAACGTTTGATTGATCCCGATCTCTATGAGCCTGTAAACCGCGACAAGTTGCGGGTTTTGCAGGGAAAAGCACGTGAGATCAACGACGGTTTGAAACGCGCCGAGGAGATGTGGGTCAAGGCCGCGGAGGAGTTGGAAGAGGCGAGAGCGCAATGACTTGGGACTTGTTTCTGACGGCCTTTGTGACGCTGTTTTTGGTGATTGACCCGATCAGCATGGTGCCGTTTTTCATTGCCTTAACAAATGAGCAAACCGCGGGCCAACGACGGCGGACCGCGTTTGCATCCACTGGCTTGTCTTTGGTTTTGCTGACGATTTTTGCCTTTGCTGGCGACACGATCTTGAAAACCATTGGCATTACTATGCCCGCGTTTCGCATTGCAGGCGGCATTCTCTTGTTTCTAATTGCCATCGAAATGCTGTTTGAAAAGCGAACCGAGCGGCGCGAAAACCAAACGGAGGCCTCTGACCAACCAGACCCCACTGTATTTCCGTTGACCACACCCTTGATCGTTGGGCCGGGGGCCATTGCGGCGGTGATCCTTTCTGCAGGCGTTGGGGATGATCCGCTGTATGCATTTTCGATCACATTTGCCGCAACTGTTGCCGTTCTTTTGCTGGTTCTGGTGTTGTTTTTAGTGTCTGATGTGATCGCACGTTTACTCGGGAAAATGGGGATCACGGTTGTGATGCGTCTGATGGGTATGCTGCTGGCCGCATTTGCGGTTCAATTTGTTGTGGACGGTATCAAAGGATTGGGCGTGTTTTGAGCGGCGACGAGAAGGCATACTTCTTTTACATGTTGATATTGCTCGTCTTTATTGGAGCAGGCTTTGTCTATGGCAATCGGGAAAGGCTGAGCACGACCTTGTTGCAGGCGGCGGTTTGGGTTCTGATCTTCTGCGGCGTTCTGATCGCTTATGGGTTTAAGGACACACTCCAACAACAGTTTGCGCCATCGCGTGCAGTACAAAGTGCGGACGGATTTGAGGTTGTGCGCGGCAATGATCGCCATTTTCATCTAACACTAGAGGTAAACGGGACGCCGATTACGTTTATTGTGGACACGGGTGCATCAGACATTGTTTTGACGCAGGATGACGCGAAGCGGGTCGGCATTGACGTGGACAGCCTCGCGTTCTTAGGGCGGGCGAGCACGGCGAATGGCACGGTTGAAACGGCGGCGACTGTTTTGGATCAGGTGGTGCTGGGCGATTTGGTCGACCGCGATGTACGCGCGTCTGTAAATGGCGGAGAGATGTTCGGTTCACTGTTGGGAATGAGCTACCTCAACCGGTTTTCCGAAATATCCATTCGTGGGGACCGCTTGATCCTAAAGCCTTGATTCTAGGTATTTAAAGAACATTGATGCCTAAGCCGTTTTCTCTGCTTTTTTGGTCCAGCGCCCGTTTTCCTGCGCCCAGTATTGGGCGGGGATGCCTGCGTCGGTAAGGGTTTTCCAATCGGCGCGGGCGGCATTAAGCGCGTCGTGATCCATTCCATCGAACATCAAACACACGCGGGTAAATTTGGCCACTTCGGATGGGTCTGTTTTGGCTTGGTGCGTCAGCAGCAGGATTTCTGCGTTGTTGGCGTTTGCAGCATCTGTGGTCAGCAGGATCGGTTGGTCCGCATCGTGATCGCCCCCTACCATGCCGTGGGCGAGGAAATTATCATCACGGTATTGCCAAAGATGTTGATCCAGCTTGGCCAGACGGCCCGTGTCTGTACCACGAATGAGTGCGCGCCAATTGTTGCCGCGCACTTTTTCCAGCAGATCAGGCAGGGCCTGTTCCAGCGGAGATGATGTCAGGTGGTAGAAGTAAACCTCAGCCATCTGCCTGTTCGTAGTTGTCCGCGATCAGTCGGTCGAGCGCGCGCACGCCCCAACCTGTGGCCCCAGCGGGGGACAATGGTGTTGGGGATTTCACCGATGCCACGCCTGCGATATCGAGGTGGATCCATGGCATGTCGGGTTCGACAAACACTTCGAGGAATGCAGCGGCGGTAATGGACCCTGCAGCGCGCCCACCTGTGTTTTTGATGTCCGCGATGCGCGATTTGATCAGTTTGTGATAGGCGGGGGACAGTGGCATGCGCCATGCGCCTTCGTCCTCGGCTTCGGCGGCTTTGAGGAAGATGCGCGACAGACCGTCGTTGTTGGAGAACACGCCTGCGTTTTCATGACCCAAGCCGATGATGATCGCGCCTGTGAGCGTTGCGAGGTTGATAATGCCCGTGGGTTCATAGGTTTTCTGGGCGTACCAAAGCACATCTGCCAGAACCAAGCGGCCTTCGGCGTCTGTGTTGATCACCTCGATCGTGTCGCCCTTCATAGAGGTGCGCACGTCGCCCGGGCGTTGTGCAAGGCCGTCTGGCATGTTTTCAACGAGGCCGACGAGGCCCACAACATTGGCTTTGGCTTTCCGTAGGGCCAGCGTTTTCATTACGCCAGCAACAACACCCGCGCCGCCCATGTCCATGGTCATGTCTTCCATGCCAGCGGCAGGTTTGAGGGAAATGCCGCCTGTGTCGAACACCACGCCTTTGCCCACAAAGGCGAAAGGTTTTTCATCGCCGCCGCCGTTCCATTCCATAATGACCATTTTCGATGGGCTCGGGGAGCCGAGACCGACAGACAGGAGTGAACCCATGCCGAGTTTTTCCATTTCGGCTTCTTCAAGGACTTTGACTTTCATGCCGAGTTTTTCCAACTCGATCAGGCGGTCTGCGAAGGTTTCGGTCGTCAGCACGTTGGCAGGTTCGTTCACCAGATCGCGGGTGAAGAAGACGCCTTCGTTTTGGGCTTGGTTCGCAACGAAAGCCGCTTCGGCCTCTGCTGCGCCATTGCAGACAACGGTGAGCGTGCCTTGATCCGTTTTCTCGCCAGATTTGTGGTCGTTGAAATCATAGGCGCGCAGGATCATGCCCTGTGCCACATCCGCGGTGGAGCGGCTGGCCCCTGCCAAAAGCATTGCGTCTGATTTGCCGACAGATTTCATCGCAGCGGCCCCTGCATTGCGGGCCACATCCGCGTCAGATTTTTTGCCAAGTTTGATGACCACGATGGATTTCGCTTTGATATTGGCGGGGAAGTCCAAGGTTTGGACGCCGCCGACTTTCATGTCTTCAAACGCTTCTGATTCGGAGAACCGTGCCAGCGCCCCTTTTGCGAGTTTGTTCACACGGCGCGACAGCGGATCGAGCCCCCCTGCTGGCGTCATAAAGCAAACGATTTTGCCTTCAAACGCGTCGATCAGATCAAGATTGGTCTCAATAAAGCTGGGGGAGATAGGAGCGGTCATAGACGGGCCTTTTGTTTGGAGTGATTTCTTCCTGATCTAGCGTTTTTATGCCGAATTGACCACCTGCGTCTGTTGCGTCGTGAAAAAATGGTTTAACCCAATGGGACTTGGGGAATTTGAGGCAGCCATTCGTGAAGCAATTAGACAGATATGTTCTGCGCCAGTTGGTAGGGCCGTTTCTGTTTTTCCTTGTGATCTTTGGCGGAATCTTGTGGTTGAACCAGGCGTTGCGCATCGTCGATGTTGTCATCAACAACGGCCAATCGGGCGCGGTGTTTGCCGAGTTGTCGTTTTATCTGCTGCCCAAAGTTATGGAAACGGTCGTGCCAGTCGCCGCCTTTTCCGCCGCCGTGTTCTTGACCAATCGCATGTATTCCGAAGCGGAACTGGTGGTGTTTATGGGGGTCGGTCACGGGCCTGCGAACACAACGGCCGCGTTCTTTGCCTTTGGGGCGATTTGTTTCGCGATCATGATGGCGCTGACCCATTGGATCACGCCCTTGGCACTGGGAAAGTTTCAGGACCGACAGTATGAAATGAGCCAAGAGTATCTGACTCAATTTGTCGTGCCCGGAGAATTTGCCTCGCCCGAAGCGGGTGTCACAGTATTTTTCGGCCAAACGTCGCCAAATGGTGCACTGCGTGATGTGATCATCAATGATCGACGTGACCCATCTGTGGTGGTGACGCATACGGCGAATGAGGGGCAGATTATCAGTTCGGGTGATGTGCCAAAGCTGGTGCTGAACAAAGGTTCGATCCAGCAGTTCTATCCTGAAACCCGCACCCTTAGCACGATCCAGTTCGACGGTCTTAACTATGATTTAAGTCAGTTCGCCAAAGATGTGGGGGATCGAACCATTCGCGTGGAGGAAACCTTTACCTGGAACCTGCCGCAATCCACAGCGGGCACAGCCGCGATTGAAATTCATGATCGTATGGTGAAATCACTACTGGCGATCGTCGTGCCGGTTCTTGGAGCCATTGTGCTGTTGTCAGCGGGCTACAGCCGCAGCGGATTTTTCCTGCGCATCGCGCTGGGTGTGGTGTTCATGGTGATGGTCAATGCGGCGCGGGGTTTTGTGCAAGGCTTTGTCGAAGATGGGGGGGCGGGCATGGCTGTGCTGTACCTGCCTGTGGTCGTCGCCTTTGTGGTCATTCTGTTTATGGTGCGCCTTGGACAAGCGCCTTGGAAATCGGGATTGCGCGGGATTTTGAACCCGAACGGGGTGCGCACATGACGCTTTATGCCTATTTTGCAAAGCGGTTCTTTGGGGCATTCCTGCGCGTCTTTGCGGCGCTGACGCTCCTGATTTTCGTGATTGAGACGTTGGAAAACATTCGCGGCTTGTCCAAGAATGGTGTGGATTTCGGACAGTCAGCACTGCTGGCCATGTTTTCTTCGCCTGCGCTGGTGCTACAGGCGATGCCGATCATTATCATGCTGTCGGGGCTGACATTTTGTGTGGGTCTGGCGCGCAACAACGAGTTCGTTGTAACCCGTGCAGTCGGGGTTGCCGCGCTGCGTGCGATGGTGGCCCCTGCCCTGACGGCCTTTGGTTTGGGGCTGGCGACAATCCTGTTTTTGAACCCTTTGTCGGCATTTTTCACAGTGTACCACGACCAGTTAAAAGATGATTACACCAATGTATCGCGTGGGGCCGTGTCCTTTGGGGATGACGGATTTTGGCTGCGTCAAAAGGACGAAGAAGGCCACACTGTTATTCACGCCCAAAGCGCAAACTCTCGCGGGACCAGCCTGCGCGAAGCGACGGCACTAAAGTTTGACGAAAGCGGCCAGTTGGTTACGCGGATCTTTTCGCGCACTGCGATATTGCGCGAGACGGAATGGGTGTTCACGAACGGCAAGGTCTGGTCCACCGGGCGGCGTTGGGTAAACCCCGAACAACGGGCTGAAACATTCGAGATTTTGCGTTTTCCAACAGACATCACGCCTGCGCAGATTTTAGAAGGCTATCCCAAACCCGAAGCAGTTCCGATTTGGGATAAGATGGCGACCATTCAATCTATCGGCGATGCGGGATTTTCCACCCTGCCCCATCGCATGCATTTGAACACGGAATTGGCGCGTCCTTTGATGCTTATGGCGATGATGATTATTGGGGCCGCGTTTACGCTTCAAACCTCGCGTATGGGGAACATGGGCGTTTCGGTGTTTATTGCTCTAATTTGTGGTTTTTCGCTCTACTTCCTACAAAATCTTGCTATGACTCTGGGAGAAGCGGGAGAGATTCCCGTTTTCGCGGCGGCATGGGCGCCACCGCTTGCTGCTTTACTTTTTGCCGTGGGGCTGTTCCTCAGATTTGAGGACGGATAGAATATGATCCAATGGGCAACGCGATGTCTGTTTGTGTGTTTGGTAAGCCTGCTGGTTTTGCCACTGCACGCTGCGTTTGTGCAGGCCCAATCCACAGTCACACCAGAAAACAGCCCGATTTCCTTGGTGGCCGACAGCGTTCAATTTGACCCGAAAACCGGCGTGCTTATTGCCCAAGGCAATGTGCAGGTTTTTCGCGGCGGTCAGGTTCTGGCAACGGACCGTGTCGTCTATGACCAAAAGAACGGCGTCTTGTCCGTGCCAGGCCCCCTTACGCTGACCGACGGCGATGTGGTGACACGGGCTCAAGGAGCAGAACTAGACACCGATCTGCGCAATGGGTTGATCAAAGGGGCGGAGTTGCTGATCCAGCAGCAGTTGCAACTGGTTAGCCAACAAATGCACCGCCAAGACGGCAAGTTCAAAGTGCTCGACAAAGTCGTCGCGACCAGTTGTTTGGTCTGTAAAGACAACCCGACCCCGTTCTGGCAAATTCGCGCGCGCCGCGTGATCCATGACGAAGAAGCGCGCCGTCTGTATTTCGAAAACGCAACTGTGGATGTGTTGGGTGTTCCGATCTTCTATGCGCCGAACCTGCGTGTGCCTGATCCTTCGGTGCGCCGTGCCACAGGCTTTTTGGTTCCAAAATTCACGCAATCCAACACGCTCGGCTATGGGATCGAAGTTCCCTATTATTGGACTCTTGGCGATCATGCCGATCTTACGCTGACCGCGCGGGCCTATACGAAAGACAGCTTCCTGCTGAACCCTGAATACCGCCGCGAGATGAAACGAGGCAGATTTGAAATCGACGGGTATTTCACGCTGGCGGATTCTCTGACCAAAAGAAACAACCGCTCTGCTCTGATTGCAACGGGTCTGTTCCAGCTTGAACGCGAGATAGAGCTGGAGTTCGGCATCGACCTGTCATCGGACAAGTCGTTTCGCGATGACTATGGCATTGGGATAGAAGACCAAGACCGCCTGACGTCCTTCATCACCTTCCGCCGCACGCGCAAGAATACCTTCATCAGCCTGTCCGCTTCGGCCATCCAAAGTTTACGGGCCGTGGAAATCGACCAAGAAATTCCGCTGGTCCTGCCCGAAATCTATGCTCGCAAAACATGGGAAGAGACGCTCTTTGGCGGCAAAATTGGCCTCACAGGGCAATCTGTGACCCTACTGCGTGAAGACGACAGCGAGTTTTCTCGGTTTGGCGTGGTGGCCGATTGGCAAAAAGATTGGACCCTGCGAAACGGTTTGATCGTTGGCGCTTATACGGGCGTCGCCGCAAGTTCCTATTACACGCAAGGCATCACGGGCGCGACCGACGGTTCTGTGACTGAAGTGGTTCCAACCGCCGCCATCGATCTGCGCTGGCCCCTGTCGCGCCAGAACGGACGGGTGACCCATGTGATTGAACCGCGCATTCAACTGGTTTGGTCCCCAAAAGACGCCCGCTCCAATTTCAACGAAGACAGCGTGCAGGTCGAATTTGAAGAAACCAACCTGTTTTCTATCAATCGGTTCCCTGGATTTGACGCATCCGAACGCGGATTGCGCGCAAACATCGGTGTTTCCTACACGCGGTATGATCCGCTCGGTTGGACATACGGCCTGACGTTGGGACGGGTCTTGCGCCCTGATGATCTGAACCAGTTTGGTGCGGGCACAGGGCTTGATGGCACCAACTCGGACTACGTCAGCGCGATCAACATATCCTATAACGAAAAGCTAAATTTCACCAACCGAACCCTATTTGACGACGAGTTTAACGTTGGCAAAAACGAGATGCAGTTGGACATGAACTTTGATCGGTTTTCAACGCAAGCATCCTATGTCTGGCTGGAACAGGACGTGGTGGCAGGGGCCAGCGACCGAACGCACGAGGCCTCTCTTGGGATGCAGTACCGTTACGATGACTATTGGACGTTTTCGGGCAAGTGGCGTCAAAACCTTGAAACGGGTCATTCCACCAGTGGTGAATTCGGCGTGCGCTATGAAAACGAATGCGTGGCTGTGAACCTTTCTTACTCGCTTCAATTTGAAGGGTCTGGTATTGTGCGCCCAACGCGAGAGCTGGGATTAACAGTTGAATTGGCTGGTCTGGGCAATAAAAAGCGAAACAAGAAATACGCGCACAGATGCGCGGGATTAAACGGGTAGTCGGGTGAGCGATATGAAAGCAGTTATTTTCGCAGTGGCAACAGCAGCAATGGCTTGGTCTGTTCCAGCAGAGGCGCAACGCCAGAACCCTTATGCTGTGGCCATTCGGGTCAACGATCGCGTTGTGACAAACTTTGAAGTATCCCAGCGCGTTCTGTTGCTGCGTGCCTTTGGCACCACGGGTAATCTGGATAAAACCGCGCGTGAACAATTGGTCGAGGATCGCTTGCGCCTGCAAGCGGCGGCCCAAGCAGGGTTGACCGTCACCGAAGAAGAGGTTGACGCTGGCGTCGCAGAATTTGCAAGTCGTGCGAACCTGACGGGCGAGCAGCTTTATCAATACGTCGCGCAACGGGGCGCTGCCAAAGAAAGCATGCAGGATTTCGTGCGTGCGGGTCTGTTGTGGCGCAATCTGGTGCAGGCCCGTTTTGGCGGCCGTGCCAATGTGTCAGACGACGAAATTGACACGACGCTGAACCTGATTGCAGGGCAAAAGCAACAATCCATTTTGTTTTCAGAAATCCGCCTGCCATTAAACCAGCGCGGCGATGAAAAAACGCTGGAATTGGCGGAACAGCTGTCCAACTCGATCAAGACAGAAGGCGCGTTTGCCGCTGCTGCACGGCGCTATTCACGCGCACCTTCGCGCGCGCGTTCTGGGCGTTTGGACTGGTTGCCCGTATCCCAATTGCCTGCGTCTTTGGCAGGTCAAATCATGGCACTGCAACCGGGTGAAGTGACCGCCCCCATCACGCTTGGACCGACAGTTGGCCTGTTCCAACTGCGCGGCGTGCGCGAAGATCGCAATGCGGATCAAGGGCCTGTCACAGTCAGCTATGTGACCGCAAATGTACCCGGAGAACCAGGTTCGGAAAAGCTTGTGGCTGCGGCAACCAAGCTGATCAATGACGTGGACACCTGCGATGATCTGCGCGCGCAATCCGAACGCTTTGGCCCTGTTCCTGGTCACACAGATCACACCGCCGAAGTGGGCGACGTGCCATCAGTCGTTGCCGTAGAACTTGCAGGTTTGGACCGCCACGAGGCATCCTATTACACAAACTCCGCAGGGACATTGACCGTTGTCATGCTCTGTGATCGTTTGCGCGAACTGCCCGAAGGCGCGCGTGAAAACATTCGCAACGGACTGTTTAACCAACGCATCGGCGGATTTGGCCAAGGCTACCTTGAAGAACTAAAAGCCGACGCGGTTGTTGAATACAAATGACACTGCCTATCGCCCTCACATGCGGTGATCCCGCGGGTGTGGGGCCAGAAATTGCCGCCAAAGCCAATAAGGCTTTGCAAGGCGAGCTATCCTTCTTTGTGATCGGGGATCGTCGTCACTTCCCAAATTGCGTTGAGATTTCTGATCCACGTGACGCTGCGGATGCAAACGGCTTGCCTTTGCTGCACATGAATTTCGCCGCCCCCGCGCTGGCTGGCTCCCCTGATCACGCAAACGCTGCGGGGGTGATTGCGTCGATTGAAACGGCGGTTGCCTTGGCGCAGGCAGGACAAGCAAGCGCCGTTTGCACCCTTCCCATTAGCAAACAGGTCTTGATCGAAGGCGCAGGCTTTGCGCATCCTGGTCACACAGAGTTTTTGGCCGAACTGGGCGGGGTTGAGACATCTGTGATGATGCTTACCGCGCCTGAATTGTTCGTTGTGCCCGTGACAATCCACATCGCGCTTGAAGACGTGAAAACCACGCTGACAGCCGCACTTTTAGAGAAAACCTTGCGCATCACCCGCGATGCCTTGGTGCGGGATTTCGGATTGGCCGCGCCGCGGATTGCTGTGGCGGGATTGAACCCGCACGCGGGCGAAGGCGGATTGATGGGCCGCGAAGAGATTGACTTGATCACGCCTGTGCTGGACGACTTGCGCAGCCAAGGGTTTGATATCGCCGGGCCTTTGCCTGCGGATACGATGTTTCATCCCCCTGCCCGCGCAAAATACGATGTGGCGGTCTGCATGTACCACGATCAAGCGCTTATCCCGATCAAAACCCTGAACTTTTCGGCGGGGGTGAACGTAACACTTGGTCTGCCGTTTATCCGCACCTCACCTGATCATGGCACAGCATTCGACATTGCGGGCAAAGGCGTGGCCGACGCTACCAGCCTGATCGAGGCGCTGCGCCGCGCACGCGACATGGCAACAGCACGGGCGGCATTCGATGGCAAGCATTGACGGGCTACCGCCGCTGCGCGAGGTGATCAACACGCACGAGCTGTTCGCGAAAAAGGCGCTGGGGCAGAACTTCTTGCTGGATCTAAACCTGACGAGCAAAATTGCGCGACAGGCGGGTGATTTGGCCAACAGCGATGTGCTGGAAGTTGGGCCCGGCCCCGGAGGATTAACACGTGCGTTGCTGCATGAAGGCGCGCGACGGGTTGTGGCGATTGAGCAGGATGAACGCTGCTTGCCCGCACTGGCAGAGGTGTCTGCGCATTACGGTGACAAGTTGGAGGTGTTACAGGGCGATGCGCTGAAGATTGATCCCTTGGCGCATCTAAGCGCGCCCATTCGGATCGTGTCAAACCTGCCTTACAACGTCGGGACCGAGTTGTTGACCCGCTGGCTGTCCCCCCCTGAATGGCCGCCATTTTGGCAAAGCCTGACGCTGATGTTTCAAAAAGAAGTGGCACAACGCATAGTCGCGCAGCCTCGGACCAAGGCTTATGGGCGGCTGTCTATTCTGGCGCAATGGCGATGCGAGGCGCGGATTGTGATGGAAATTCCCCCCGCAGCGTTCACGCCGCCCCCAAAGGTGACATCTGCGGTGGTGCATCTGGAACGGTTGGACCAGCCACGGTTTCAGGCGGACGCCAAAACGTTAAGCCGTGTTGTGGCGCAGGCGTTTAATCAACGTCGCAAGATGCTGCGCGCCAGCCTGAAGGGGATTGCGCCTGATCTAGAGGATCGGTTGCTGGCAGCGGATATCAAACCAACCCAACGGGCCGAAGAAATCGGGCTGGAGCAGTTTTGCAAGCTGAGTGAACTGATCGGGAAGTAGGGTTATTCCGCCGCTTCTGGTGCGTCGCCTGCGTTTTCAACAGCTTCTGCCACGATGTCGGCAGGGCTTGCCACTTTGGGCTTGGCGGGGCGCTTGCGTGGTGCGGGCTTTTTCGCAGCTTTTGCAGGTTTGCTTTCAGGCGTATCCACCAGATTGCTGTCGTCTTGGGACGCGGGAAACACATCAGCGTCCGCAGGGATCGACGGTTGTTCACCAGACGCATCAATCGGAACCTGCTTTGGCTGATTATTCTGCTGCTGGTTATTTTGGTTCGGCTGATTGTTTTGGGTGTTGTGACTTTGTTGGTTTTGCTGGCGCTGCGCGTCTTGTTGTTCACGGCGTGCATCAATTTCACGCTGCGCATCGCCAAGTAAGCGCACGTAATGTTCGGCGTGCTGCAAGAAATTCTCATGGGCCACACGGTCGCCAGACAGTTGCGCATCACGGGCCAGCGTTTGGTATTTATCGATGATTTGCTGGGGCGTGCCACGCACCTTGCCTTCTGGACCAGAACTGTCAAATACGCGATTCACCACGTTCGCAGGGTTATTGTTGCTATTATTATTGCGATTGCGGTTTTTATTCCGCGAACGGGATTTGTTTGAAGATCTCATGTGATCTGTGAACCTTTGTGTTTTTAGATTTTTGGGGTCTTAACAAGACCGAAAGTCCAGATGCCTAATTGGATGCTTGAGGATGAGAACACGATTTGTTCCATCATCCGTGCGTGTAAATTACTATGTCATCATAGGCTATGACAACCCATAATACGTTAATATTGGCTTATTTAACAAGTTTATCGTTTTTTTCGGCGGCGTTTCACGCATTTACGGCCACAATCCGCGCATGCCCACCCAGATCTGCATGCACCGTCACGGGACCGATTCCTGTGGCGGCAAAGATTTCTTGCACCTCGGGCCCTTGATCTTTGCCAATTTCAAAGAAGGCGCGGCCTTGCGGGGCTAGGAATTTAGCCAAATCACGGGCGATTGTGCGATACGCAGACAGCCCATCACCGCCCGGTGTCAGCGCAAGATGGGGCTCATGATCGCGCACATCTGGGGCCAGCGCGGTCATCTCGGCCTCTGTGATGTAGGGTGGGTTGCTGACGATCAGGTCGAATTGACCGCTCAATGCGCTGAACCAGTTTGATATTTGCAAGGTAGCACGGTCGGCCACGCCAATACTGTCTGCATTCTGTGCCGCAATTTTCAACGCCGCTTCAGAGATATCCGTTCCTGTTCCCCGCACCTCTGGCAGATCGGCGAGCAAGGATAAAAGAATGCAGCCCGACCCCGTACCAAGATCAAGAACCGTGTTCAGTTTCGGACCCTGTAACGCCAGTTCAACCAGCGTTTCCGTTTCGGGCCGCGGATCGAGCACATCGGGCGTCACGCGAAATTCATGCTTCCAAAACGCCCGTTTGCCCGTGATATGGGAAATCGGCGTATGCGCGGCGCGGCGGTGGATTGTGTGTTCGAACTGGGCCACCTGTTGCGGGGTCAACATGCGCGACAATTCCACCGTAAGACGGTCAGTCGGCACACCAAGTGTATGTGCCATCAGGATGCGCGCATCTCGCGCGGCGCTGTCCCCTATGGCTGCGGTCAGGAGCTTGGTTCCGCTGCGTAGCACCATAGAAGCAGTCTGGATCATGGATCCATTTCCGCCAGTTTCGCCGCTTGATCATCCGCGATAAGTGCGTCGATAATCTCATCCAGATCGCCCTGCATCACCTGATCAAGCTTATAAAGCGTGAGGTTAATACGGTGATCGGTCATGCGTCCTTGCGGGAAATTATAGGTGCGGATGCGTTCGGATCGATCGCCCGAACCCACCTGCCCTTTGCGCGATGCAGCGCGTTCTGCATCGGCTTCTTGGCGTTTCAAATCATAGAGCCGCGTGCGCAGAACCTGCATGGCAATCTCGCGGTTGCGGTGCTGGGATTTTTCCGAACTGACGACGATGATCTGCGTCGGAATATGCAGAATGCGCACAGCGGAATCGGTGGTGTTCACGTGCTGACCACCCGAACCAGATGCACGCATTGTGTCGATGCGGATGTCGGTCGCTGGGATGTCGATGTCGACGTCTTCGGCTTCGGGCAATACGGCAACGGTGGCCGCAGACGTGTGAACCCGCCCGCCGCTTTCCGTGACGGGGACGCGTTGCACGCGGTGGACCCCGCTTTCAAATTTCAAGCGGGCAAAGACGCCCTGCCCTTTGACGTTGACGACAGCTTCTTTCAGCCCCCCAAGATCAGAGGCAGAGTGTTCCATCACCTCGAATTTCCAACCCGCCTTTTCGGCGTAACGTTGGTACATGGCCAGCAAATCGCCGGCAAAGAGCGCTGCTTCATCGCCCCCCGTGCCTGGACGGATTTCGAGGATTGCAGAGCGTTCGTCGGCTTCGTCCTTGGGAATAAGCGTAAGCTGCACCTGATGTTCAAGGTCAGGAAGCGCCTCTTGCAAGGACGGGAGCTCTTCGGCGGCCAGTTCGCGCATTTCTGGGTCGGACATCATTGCTTCTGCGTCTGCAATGTCGCTCAGAAGCGTTTGATAGGATTGAATTTTCTCAACAATTGGGCGCAGGTCCGCGTATTCCTTGGACAAAGCGGCAAAGTCGTCGCCTGCACTGCCTTCGGACATCTTCGCCTCTAGATAAGCGAAGCGTTGTTTGATTTGTTCTAGTTTGTCTATTGGGATCATGGGTCTGAAATCGCCTTTGGGGCGTGAAGGGTCAAGGATTAAGTGGAAATTAACCAGAATTGTGCTAATCTTTTGGTATGAGACACGTATTTTTTACTGGTTTCCTGATCGCTGGCCTTGGACTGCCAGCCCTGGCCGACAACGCGGATGTGAAGTGGCCTGACTGTTATTGCACGGATAAAACGGGCGCTCGGATCGAGATGGGGCAAGAAATCTGCATGTATGTGGATGGCCGCAGCTTTACCGCACGCTGTGAAATGTCGCTGAACAATCCGATGTGGCGCGAAACAGGCAGCAGCTGTGTGTTTTCACAACGCGGCGGGTCCGAGAGCGGCAATCCAAGCCTTAACGCGGGCCTTGTTCACACCTAAGTCAGAGCGGCCAAAACGGGATCGGGAATAGATAGACAGGCGGGATTTACCGCCGTTTTCTGCTGTGATTTTCACCGAGATGTAATCGGGATATGCCATCAAGTTCGTGCGCTGTACGTAGGTGACATGCCCGTCCTCGGCACGGCCTGCAAGAACACTGACCTTGGGTTGGGCCAGCGCTATTTGATCGAATTTCGCAGCCAAATCAGCAGGTTCCATGTCAAAAATCATGCTATCCGTATCCTGCCCATCACGCATCAGGTATTGGTTTGGGCGGGCTCCTTTTTCAACGGTTTCAGGATCCACATGCCATTGGGTGGCATCCGAAGGGGCCACGCGAACCCAAAGGACCATGGCAACAATAAGGGCAAGGATAATCCAAGTCAGCATCAAGAATGCCTTTCGCATTTAGGGTTACTCGGCAGCTTGGTCCGCAGCATTTGCGGCGTCCAGTTCGGCAGCCTTGGTTTCCACCTGTTCAACGATATGGTCGATCATTTTGTCGTTGGACATTTTGTGGCTCTGCGCGCCCGCTAGATACACCATGCCCGATCCTGCCCCACCACCCGTAAAGCCGACATCTGTCATAAGCGCCTCGCCCGGGCCGTTCACGACGCAGCCGATGATTGACAGGGACATAGGGGTTTTGATGTGCTCGAGCCGTTTTTCCAGCGCTTCCACAGTTTTGATCACGTCAAAACCTTGGCGCGCGCAGCTTGGGCAAGAGATGATGTTTACACCGCGATGGCGCAGGCCGAGGGATTTTAGGATTTCAAAGCCGACTTTGACCTCCTCCACAGGGTCCGCTGACAAGGACACGCGCAGGGTGTCGCCGATGCCCGCCCAGAGCAATCCACCCAGACCAATGGAAGATTTGATCGTGCCAGATGTAAGTCCGCCCGCTTCGGTAATGCCCAGATGGATTGGCGCGTCCGTCGCCTCGGCCAAACCGTGATAGGCGGCGGTGGCCATGAACACGTCAGAGGCTTTGACCGAGATTTTAAACTCGTGAAAATCATTGTCTTGCAGGATGCGCATGTGGTCCATGCCGCTTTCGATCATCGCGTCAGGACACGGCTCGCCATATTTATCGAGCAGGTGTTTCTCAAGCGACCCAGCGTTCACGCCGATGCGCATTGAACAGTTGTGATCGCGCGCGGCCTTGATCACTTCTTTCACGCGGTCTGGCGCGCCAATGTTTCCAGGGTTAATGCGAAGACAGGCCGCCCCTGCTTCGGCGGCTTCAATGCCGCGTTTATAGTGGAAATGAATGTCGGCCACGATAGGCACTGGGCTTTCGCGGCAAATTTCGTGCATGGCTTTGGTCGATGCTTCATCTGGGCAGGACACGCGAACAATATCAGCCCCGGCATCGGCGCAGGCGATGATCTGTTTGATCGTGGCAGATGCGTCGTGGGTCAGCGTGTTGGTCATGGTCTGCACCGATATCGGCGCATCACCCCCGACGGGCACGTCTCCGACCATGATTTGACGGGATTTTCGGCGGTAAATATTGCGCCAAGGGCGGGCGTGGTTCAACGACATGACAGTTCCATGCAAGATATAAGTGTAACGTTACCTAGACAGTTTGCAGCAGATGGGCAGAAGGCGCAATGCCGCAGATCAGTTGGATCCAGCTTCCACACCCGCGTCGACGATGGCGTTTTCACTGTCGATGCGGTTTAGCTCGTCAAGGTTCAGCGGAGGCGACGATGGTTGTACGAAATCTGTCGCCAGCGCGATGGTTTCCGTCACGCTTTCACGGCTGAGCGCAACGCCGCGCACAACGCCGCCTGGGTTGCCGACAGGGCCGTGGGCCACATCGCCAACTTTGACGAAGACAGCGCCTGCGTTACCTGCGCGCAGCAGTGGGTTTTCCACATCCGCAGGCAGACGATAACTTTCGCCTGCATCGAGGATTTTCTCAAATAAAACAGAGCCATCCTCGAAATAAACGCGAACCCAAGCGGCCTTCATCGCGACCAAATCGACAGGTGGCGGCCCTTCAGCAACCACGCGCGGCGACTGTTGTTCCCGAAATTGACCGTCTTGCGTCGGCGTAAGGGACGGCGGCTGTTGTTCTGCATAAGCGCCAAGGCTGCCAGCGTCGATCGACGAGATCGGTGCATCGCGGGCGACCATTTGGGGCACTTCGAGTTCTTGTGGGCGGTAAAGCTGATCCAAGTTTGAAGTTTGGATCGGCGTCGAGGGTTTGATGCCAACAACCGTAGAAGGTTGCGAAGCGGATTCTGCTGACAGATCAGCCACCTCGGATGTGACGCCCGGTGTTTGGTTCACAGGTACGAATTGAACGCGCTGCACTTCTTGCAAAACGGTCCAGCTGCCGTAGCCAAGGCCAAGCACCAAAATCGCGAGCACCATAACCGAGCCGAGCGCGGATGGGGACAAGTTGGACATAAAGCCAGCTGTCTCAGTGTGACGCGGAATGCGCGGGCGAGCGATTGGATCCGCATGGGCGGGGCGCACGGGTGTTTGCAACAGGGCGGCGGATTTGGTCGCGAGAGACCCTGATTTGATATCAGAGTGGACGCCGTTAAAACCGCTCTCTTCGCAAAAGCGCATGAAACATTCGTCTGGGTCCATTTCAAGGTAACGCGCATAGGACCGCACGTAGCCTGCGATGAAGCCCGGTGTTTGGAATACCGATGGATCACAATTTTCGATGGCAGAAATGTAGGTTGCCTTGATCCGCAGGTCCCGTTGGATGTCCAATAGGGATTTGCCCAGCGTAGCGCGTTCACCGCGCATCTGGTCCCCGAGTGTTACCTCGAAGTTGTCAAAGCCACGTGGCCCTTGATTTCCCAAGCCTTGATCCATGGAACCTGTATGACCCCTTACGTCCGGTTCTTTTGCTCTGCGCGTTTGCCTCTGCGCTGATTTTTTTATGCAGTCGATTCGTGCAACTGCTTGTTTAGATGCATTGTTACCACATGCAACGGGTTTTGTAGACCCCTGCTGTCAAATTTTAGCAGTTTAAGTTGACAGGCGAAAAATTGCGCAAATCAACGAATTAGGAGGGAGTGCTTGATGTGGTTAGGCGCTCAATTCCATGCGGTTCAACGCGCAGTGCTGCCACAGACCATCAAGCGCTGTGACAAGGTCATTTATCATCGCATCTGTGTGTACGGGCGACGGTGTAAACCGCAGCCGCTCGGTCCCGCGTGGAACTGTAGGAAAGTTGATCGGTTGAACGTAGAGGCCATGTTCATCCAACAACATATCAGACAGCATTTTGCATTTCACAGGATTGCCCACGTGCACTGGAATAATGTGGCTGCCGTGATCATCGAGCGGCAGATTGAGCGCGCGCAGACGATCCTTAAGCTGTTTTGCCTTGGCTTGGTGTGCGATGCGCAGGCTGTTATCCGATTTGAGGTGCGCAACCGAGGCCGCAGCAGCGGCTGCAATCGCAGGTGGGAGCGATGTGGTAAAGATGAAACCGGGTGCATAGGAACGAATGGCGTCTGCCAACTTGTCAGATGTCGCGATATATCCGCCCATAACACCATAGGCTTTGGCGAGTGTTCCGTTAATGATATCAATGCGATGCGCAAGATTGTCGCGTTCTGTGATACCCCCGCCCCGTGGACCATACAGACCAACAGCATGGACTTCGTCGATGTATGTCAGGGCATTGAACTCATCCGCTAGATCGCAAATCGCTTCAATCGGGCCAAAGTCGCCGTCCATGGAATAGAGCGATTCAAAAGCGATGAGTTTTGGCGCGTCCGCTGGGAGTGTTTCCAAAACGTCGCGCAAGTGGGCCACATCGTTGTGGCGGAACACATGCTTTTCGCAAAAGCCGTGGCGAATACCTTCGATCATGGACGCATGGTTAAGTTCATCAGACAGAATGATCAGACCCGGGAAGAGTTTCGGGAGAACCGAAAGCGTTGCTTCATTGGCGTTGTAGGCCGAAGTGAAAAGAACGGCGCGTTCTTTTTGGTGCAGGTCGGCCAGTTCGGTTTCCAGATCGTGGTGAAAACAGGTGTGGCCAGAAATGTTGCGCGTCCCGCCAGAGCCTGCGCCTGCTTGATCGGCGGCGTGTTTCAGCGCGTCTAACACAACAGAATGTTGCCCCATACCCAGGTAATCGTTGCCACACCAGACGGTGATGTCTTTCGTTTCCCCATCAGGTTTAGTCCATATCGCGTTTGGAAACTGTTGGTTTTTGCGGCGAATGTTTTGGAACACACGATAGCGGCCTTCTTCGTGTAAACGGTTCAAAGCGTTGTCGATATATTCGTCGTAATTCATGGTGTCACCGTGGCAGTCTTGCGTGAGCGTGTTCTAAGCCAATACCACGAAATGTGTCACCTTACAAAACGCCGCACGGGGAAACTGCTGTGTTTCACCGAGTTTTCACGCTGTCACACCATTTTTCACACTCGACACGCAAGCTAGGCGCAAAAAAACGCCCTGCCCGAATGGGGACAAGACGTTTTTGATAGGCCTGCTACGATAGTTTTTTGTTCAAACGCCCTGACTGGGATCGCTTAGTAGATGTATCTGATTTGATCGGTCCAATACCGTTCTACACGGCGCAGAACTGTATTGATGTTTTGCAGCCCCACCTCGCCAATTACATCTTGGTCGATCATGCCCCCCGCATGTCGCTGGAACAGATCCGCAACGATGCCGCGAATTTCGCGCCCTTTGGCGGTGAGTTTGACCCGCACTGCGCGGCGGTCAATTTCACAGCGGTGATGGTGCATATACCCCGCTTCGACCAATTTCTTAAGATTGTAGGACACGTTGGAGCCCTGATAATACCCGCGCGATTTCAATTCGCCTGCGGTGACTTCATTTTCGCCGATGTTAAACAGCAACAAGGCCTGCACCGAGTTGATGTCCAATAAACCCAATCGCTCAAATTCGTCTTTAATGACGTCTAGCAAAAGTCGGTGAAGCCGTTCCACCATAGAAAGGGTTTCAAGGTAAGACCCCAAAAACTCCGTTCCCTGACTTTGCCCGTCATTCGTTTCAACTGCCGTGTGAATGCTCATGTTTTTTCTCTCCGCCAAAGCTGTCGGGATCAGGTTTGACGGCAAAAGAGAAACAAGTGGTTAAACCGATTGAATTTTTTACGAAACTTTGGACGATATCTCAGACATATTAGCTAAAATACGTTTCAAAGCAGGCGCATAGACCTCTGGCGTGGGATAAGCGCCGCTGATCCAAGCGTATAAATCTTGGTCGGGTTCGTTCATTAAAGCCTCGTGGGCGTTCAATTCTTCCAAAGCCAGATCCCGCAGGGCAGTATCCGCAAAATTGCCTAGAATCAGATCCATTTCCTTCATACCGCGCCGCCAAGAGCGCATCCGTAAACGGCGCAAACGTGTCTCGTGGTCTTCGTTTTGGGGGACTGGCATGTTCATATTGGCTGTTTAAAAGGCAATATGACCCGAAGCAAGGGGCGCAGCACGAGTTTTCCTTGCGTCATAGCAGGGCCGCTCTTAGACATTTCGCGAAGGTAAGGGAGAGAACCGCCGTAATGTCCGATTTTTTGTCCAAAACGCTCGAGCGGGTGAAACCTTCGCCCACCATAATGATTTCTGCCAAAGCGACTGAATTAAAGGCCGCAGGACGCGATGTGATTGCGCTGAGCGCGGGCGAGCCGGATTTCGATACACCTGAGAATATTAAGGATGCAGCCAAGGCAGCGATGGATGCGGGGCGCACGAAATACACTGCGCCTGATGGTATTATAGAGCTGAAGCAGGCGATTTGCGATAAATTCAAGCGCGACAATGATCTGACTTACACGACGGATCAGGTGTCTGTGTCTACGGGCGGCAAGCAAGTGCTGTATAACGCGCTCATGGCGACGTTGAACCCGGGCGATGAGGTTGTGATCCCTGCCCCGTTCTGGGTGTCCTATCCTGATATGGTGCTGCTGGGGGGCGGTACCCCTGTGGTGGCAGAGACATCTATCCAGACGCAATTCAAGCTGACGGCAGATCAGCTAGAGGCCGCGATTACGCCTAAGACGAAATGGTTGATCTTTAACTCCCCGTCCAATCCATCGGGTGCTGGATATTCGTGGGACGAGTTGAAAGAGCTGACGGATGTGTTGATGCGCCATCCCCATGTCTGGGTGATGACGGACGATATGTATGAGCATCTGGCCTATGGCGATTTCGAGTTTTGCACCCCTGCGCAGGTGGAACCGCGTTTGTATGATCGCACCTTGACGGTGAATGGCGTGTCCAAGGCCTATGCCATGACAGGTTGGCGGATTGGCTATGCGGCGGGGCCAAAGGAATTGATCGCGGCCATGCGTAAGGTGCAGTCGCAATCTACGTCCAATCCCTGCTCCGTTTCACAATGGGCCGCCGTGGAGGCGCTCAATGGACCACAAGATTACATCGAAATGTCGCGCCCCGTATTTGAAGGGCGGCGTGATTTAGTGGTGAAGATGCTGAACGCGGCTGAGGGCATCAGTTGCCCGACCCCGGATGGGGCATTTTATGTATATCCTTCGATTGCCGAATGTATCGGGAAAAAGACGCCCTCGGGCGTTGTGATCGCGGACGACGAGGTTTTCGCGACGCAGTTGTTAGAGGATCAGGGCGTGGCCGTTGTGTTTGGGGCCGCCTTTGGCCTGTCGCCGAATTTCCGTGTGAGCTATGCCACATCTGAGGAAGAGCTGACGGATGCCTGCACGCGCATTCAGGAATTTTGTAAGAGTTTGGTGTAAGGGGTAAAACATGTCAGATATTGGATCACTGTTCTTTCGAGTGCGCGAAAACGGCGCTGCGGTTTATCGTGTGGATGCGGAGAACCGCCAGCGGCGGCTCGATATGCAGCAAATTGCAGTTGTGAACATCCGCAATGGCGATGTGAAACCGCAGGGGGATCAGATCCCGACGGCGGCTGAGCGCAATGAAATCGACGCTTGGGTCGTGGAACGGCGCAAGATTGTTGAAGAGCGGCGGATCGATGATTTGCTGCGCACAACAGACCATTTGAACCTGACCGCGCAGTGGGTGCAGACCAAGGCGACGGATGAGCAGATTGATATGTTTGCCGATGATTTGTTGATGGCAATGCATGATTTGCGCAGTGTGATCGTGCGCAAAAAAGCCGATGGGCTGATTAAGAAATAGGTTTTAGGTATTTTAGGAACATTGAAGCGTTGGGGTGGGAGGCTCTGACGCTTTTTGAGTATTTAGTGAACAAAGAAACTGGGTCAGCCAACAGGCAGCATCGTTGTGGATTTGATTTCTTCCATCGACAACAAGGCTGTGACGTTGAAGATTTTCAC
>CALLAV010000034.1 GCA_938001995.1 uncultured Amylibacter sp.
GAACGCATCGCGGCCAAACTTGGCTATACCCTGCGGGGTCACAAACTGGAGCTGTATGGCGTCCCCACCGACAAAGTCCGGGACAAAAAGTGAGCCGCCCTCCCCCGTCTGACACACTCCGCGCCATCGGCCTCATGGTGCTATCCATGGCGACCTTTGCAACCGCTGACAGCCTGATCAAAGTCACGTCTGCGTTCCTTCCAGCATCACAAATCCTGACATTTATGGGCATTGGCGGCACGTTGGTTTTTGCCTGCGCCTGTGTTGTCAAAGGCATCCCACTTATTTCCAAACGCATCCTCCACCCGGCCGTCATTGCCCGCGGCATTTCGGAAATCATCGCCACTTGCGGTTTCCTCATGGCGCTGACCCTGCTCGATTTCTCTGTCGCTTCTTCCATCCTGCAAGTGGCCCCGTTGATCGTAACGCTCGGCGCGGCCGTTCTGCTGCGCGAAACGGTCAGTTGGCGGCGCTGGTCCGCTGTAATCGTTGGCTTTATAGGCGTTTTGGTCATCCTCAACCCTACAGGCAGTGACGGCAATCTGCTCGAGGCGAACCCAATGGGCGCAATCCTCGCGCTGATCGGCGTGTCTGGCCTTGCAGGTCGTGACCTAGCCACGCGGTTCATTCCCAAAGACGTACCAAATCTACAGGCAGCAACTTGGGGCTTTGCCGTGGTGATTATCGCAGGCGGCTTCCTGTCCCTGTTCGGTACACCTTGGGTCACCCCATCGTTGCCTACGATAGGGCTGGTCTTCGCACTCGTCAGCTTTGCCTGCGTTGGTTACTTCGCCGTCACCGCCGCCATGCGCATTGGCGATGTTTCCGCTGTGGCCCCTTTTCGCTATTCCCGCATTGTCTTTGCCTTCATCCTTTCTGTCGCCATCTTTGGCGAAACCCTGACCCCCCGCATTCTAATCGGCGCGTCCATCATCGTGGCCGCAGGTCTCTATGTCTGGCTCCGAGAGACAAAACGCGCCACCCCCCTTCAATCCAACGCATAACCGCGTTAAACGACGCGCAACACTTTCACGAAAGAGGTTCACATGTCCGCCATTATCGAAATCACAGGCCGCGAAATCCTAGACAGCCGTGGTAACCCCACAGTCGAAGTAGACGTTCTGTTAGAAGACGGCACATGGGGCCGTGCTGCCGTTCCATCAGGGGCATCCACGGGCGCACACGAAGCGGTTGAAGTGCGCGACGGTGACAAAGATCGTTACATGGGTAAAGGCGTTCTTAAAGCGGTCGATGCGGTAAACGGTGAAATCGCCGAAGCCTTGATTTCTTTCGATGCCACACGTCAATTGGTCATCGACAATGTGATGCTGGATCTTGACGGCACTGACAACAAATCCCGCCTTGGCGCAAACGCGATCCTCGGCGTTTCGATGGCTGTGGCCAAAGCCGCCTGCCAAACCCTGAACCAATCGCTCTATCGTTACATCGGCGGCACCTCTGCACGCATGTTGCCCGTGCCGATGATGAACATCATCAACGGGGGCGAACACGCCGACAACCCGATTGATATCCAAGAATTCATGATCATGCCCGTCTCCGCCCCAAACATCCGCGAAGCCATTCGCATGGGCGCCGAAGTGTTCCACACCCTCAAAGGCGAACTCTCCGCCGCAGGCCACAACACAGGCGTCGGCGATGAAGGCGGCTTTGCCCCGAACCTCAACTCCACAACTGACGCGCTCGATTTCATCATGAAATCCGTGGAAAAAGCGGGTTACAAACCCGGCGAAGACATCCACCTCGCGCTCGATTGCGCCGCCTCTGAATATTACGAGGACGGCATCTACAACTATAAGGGCGAGGGCAAAAAGCTGTCGTCTGGCGAAAACGCCGATTACCTTGAAAACCTTGTGAACCAATACCCGATTATTTCCATCGAAGACGGCATGCACGAAGACGATTGGGACGGTTGGAAAACCCTCACAGACAAAATCGGCAACCGCTGCCAGCTGGTGGGCGACGATCTGTTCGTCACCAACACCAAACGTCTGCAACGCGGCATTGCGGAAGGTTGCGCCAACTCGATCCTCGTCAAGGTCAACCAGATCGGCACGCTGACAGAAACGTTAGAGGCCGTCGATATGGCCACCCGCAACGGTTTCACATCCGTCATGTCACACCGCTCTGGCGAAACCGAAGACGCGACCATCGCCGACCTCGCCGTGGCCACAAACTGCGGTCAAATCAAAACAGGCTCACTGGCCCGCTCCGACAGGCTCGCAAAATACAACCAACTGATCCGCATCGAAGAAATGCTCGGCGATGTGGCGCAATATGCAGGAACATCCGTGCTGCGGGGATAGCATTTTTTGTGTGGGCGCAGCTACGTTGCGCGCGCACAAACCTTGACTAGATTCGCGATGCGTGGGGCAAAACACTGTCATAGTTGTAGCTTTGTTGGTAGAAAATCCAATTTCCGGCTACACGCTCGCCCACCACCACCGTCGCAAAATATGCTCCGTTGCGCACGTAACGCGGCGTATTGAAGTTGACGCCATCCGCCTCATTGGCGCACATCGCATCCATCTCGACATCACTGTACCGCCCACCGTCCACATGGCGCATCACGCCCCCATTGCCAATAATCAACCGACATCCTGTTAAGGCTGCTGTAACAAAATAATCTGCATTAGCATTTAGGGTCAGCTCAGGAATATGTCCCTGCATAAAGGCCAAGTAATGCGCAGCAAACGCATGCGACCTTGAACTGCGATTTTCTCTTGCGGGTTGGACCTCGGTCAAAATCTTGCCGTTCATGCCACCATGCTTTGCAAGGTTCAAATTAACCGTTCCGCTAACCAAAGGAAGCCCCGTCACGGCTTCGCTGTTGAGGAAATTGTTCTGCAAATAATGCAAAATATTCCGCCTGAAACTTTTGTTTTCCCCAGCACTCAACGCAATCACTCCTAATACAGCTATTTAACGCCGACCATAACTCAACTTTATGTAGAAGCGAGCCATTTGTTGTAATGCCCACGTTAACGACTGGACTGTGCGCCGCGCAACGGCTAGTTAATCGCAACGAAATGAGGGGGCTGTTATGTCTGAAACCGAACAACCACAGATCTATTTGATCACGCCGCCTCAGTTCGAACTTTCATCTTTTTCTAGTGACCTTAGCGGCCTGCTCGATGCGTTCGATATTGCTTGCGTGCGGCTGCGCTGCGCATCCGAAACGGCCGAGGATATTGGCCGCGCTGCGGATAATCTGCGTGAAGTGTGCCACGCCCGCGAAGTGCCGCTTGTTGTTGAAAACCACGGTAAAATCGCGCTCACACACGGGTTAGACGGCGTTCATTTGACCGATGGCGCACGCCAAATTCGATACATGCGCGACATGCTCGATGCCGATGCGATCATCGGTAGTTACTGCGAAAATTCACGCCACAACGGGCTGACCGCGGGCGAAGCGGGTGCGGATTATGTCTCTTTTGGGCCAATGGAAGAAACGCCGCTGTCCACAACTGAACCTGCGGACTTTGAAACCTTTGATTGGTGGTCTCAAGTGGTCGAAATTCCTGTAGTGGCCGAAGGTGCGATCACATTGGACATGGCCGAAAAACTGGCGCCCGTGACCGACTTTTTCGCCTTCGGACCAGAGGTTTTTGCAGCATCTGACACACCAGCCAAAGCTTTGTCAGCCTACATGGAGCGCATCCGCTAAACCATTCGCGACGGCTTCTTGTGTTACCCGTGCGAGCACTTTGCGATCTGCCACGTCAGCAACGCGCACTGGTTCATGGAACCGGACCGTCACCGCCCCCTGTTTCAATTGGCCTAACACATTGAAAAAATGCGGGAAAAAATCCGCATCGCCCCACCAACCATAGTACCGAACATCACGGTTTGACGGCGCTGAATAAGCGACTGTTAGAGGTTGAATCCACGCTTCCGCCTGAACCCCCGGATCAAAGAACGCCGCAAACAGGGTTGGTTTGAACGCCAAAACCCGTCGCCCGTCTGTGCTGGTTCCTTCGGGAAAAAACAGCAGCCTATGCCCTGCCCCAAGGCGGTCCTGAAACGTGTCCCGATGCTTGGCCGCATGGCTTTGCTTGCGTTCGATGAATACCGTCCCGACAGAGCGCGCAATCATCCCAATCAACGGCCATTTCGCCACCTCAGCTTTGGACACAAACAGCACACGCTGCACCGCGTTCAGCACAAAAATGTCAAGCCAACTCGAATGGTTCGCCACAACTCCACCGCGCATCTTCATCGGAGTTCCAACGCGGTTTACACGCAAGCCCATGACACGCAAAACCAAATCACAGGCCAGTTGCACAACCCCTTGGGCCGCTGTGGTAAATCCCAGAACCCGCAAGACGAGCATCGGCCCCATCAAGCCGAAAATCACAATCGCAATCAGAACAAAGCGCACCACTGCAACCACCCAATTCGCGACTCCCATCGGGGCCGCAGCAGGGGCGCTGCCATCATCCCACGTGCTCACGCGGCCAGCCCTTGTTCCAATTGCATCCGCTGCTTTTCAGGGATCAACGCACGGTCCAGAATTACACAAACATCGAGCGTGTTAAAATCGCGATCCAAATAGGCGTTTTCTCCGACAAAGCCACCCAGCCGAAGGTAGGATTTGATCAGAGTGGGTATTTGGCGCACCGCCTGGGGACGATCAATATCTTCTATTGATTTCAAAGCCATAGACACTGCACCAGCCTGCTTTGCAGTTACACGCAACGGCGCGGGGGCAAGGTGATTGGCATGTAAAAAGGACAGCGCATCGGCGTAGGTTTCGGCGTCTGTACCGGCAAACGACGCGACCCCAAACAGCAGTTCAATATCGTGTTTAATCACGTAATCCGCCACACCCTGCCACAACAGATGCAATGCCAAACCACCCCGGTAACGCGCATCGACGCAACTACGGCCCAACTCCACCACGCGCCGACCTGTGGCGCTAATTTTGCTCAGGTCGTATTCGCCCGCGCTGTAAAATCCTGGTCCTGCCGCCGCTGTGTCCCCTTGCATCAACCGATAGACACCGACCACGTTGTCGCGATCATCCTCAATGCGGTTGTCCTTTAGAACAAGGTGATCAAAGTAAGGATCAAAGGCATCCGCTTCTTGTCCCGCTGTCGCATTATAGGCGGGTCTTGCACCCATTTCCTGCACAAAAACACGATACCGCAGACGTTGTGCTGCCGCCAATTCAGCCTCTGACTCGGCTATTTTTAGAACAAAATGGTCGCGATTGAGGATCATTAAACAGGCTCGTTTTGGCGCTTTAGCGATTTATTAATGCAATTTGATTTAAATTAAAACGGACGACACATCAGAAAGCGGCTTGATTGCTCAACCAAAAGTAGCATACCATACGGAACACGCCAGCTACACCAGCTCTAGGGCAACAAGGTCTGCATTTAGCACTACCTTGCCAAGCTCTTCAAAATTCACGGTTATTTTGCCGTGAACCACAGATTGAACCTGACCCAATCCCCATTCGGGGTGGTCAGGATTACGGACCAACTGTCCTGGTGTCAGAAATTCGTTCATGGCGCCTCGAATAAAGAATGGAATGCCCCAATGTACGCCAGTTCGCAGGAACTAACAGCCCTCATCAGCTCTCGAATTTGCCACGACCTTGCCAGCCCATTGGGTGCGATCGCGAACGGGTTGGAATTGTTGGAACTTACAGGATTGGCCGACACACCCGAAGCGGCGCTGCTGTCAGACAGTGTGCAATCTGCTTCTGCAAGGATCGCATTTTTTCGTATCGCATATGGCCCTGCGAACCCGCAAACATTGATCGCACCTGCGGTGGCCCAAAAAACGCTGGCGCAGACCTATTCAGAGCGGAAGATAAACATCAACTGGCAAGCGACGGCCGATTGTCCGCGCCCGATGGCAAAGCTGTTGTTCTTGTTGATACAAGCTGCAGAAACCGCTCTGCCCTTTGGGGGAGACGTGGCGCTGCAACAAGGCGGCGACGGCTGGACCATAACCTGTACCGCCCGTGAAGTGCGGCTTGATCCTCAGCTTTGGGCACATCTGAATGCGCGCGGCCCATCAGAGTCTTTGCAATCGTCACAGGTTCAATTCGCACTGGCGCACCTTCAGGCGGATGCCATGGTCAAGGTCATCGCGCACAGCAACACCGAAGATACGCTTACGATAACCGTCTCTTAGCCGATATCGACAGGCACCAGCCCCTTGCGAAACCGACGCATGTTCATCTGATATCCTTCGGCGGATTTGGTTAGACCGACTATGGCCGTTTGATCCAGCTCGCGCACGACTTTGCCCGGGGATCCCATGACCAAAGAGCCGTCGGGAATAACCTTGCCTTCGGTGATCAGAGCATTCGCCCCGATCAGGCAATTCTTCCCGATCACTGCGCCGTTTAGCACCGTCGCGCCCATGCCAATCAGAGAGTTATCCCCAATAGTACAGCCATGCAGCATCGCCTTATGCCCAATCGTGCAATTTACACCGATGGTCAGCGGAAAACCCAAATCAGTGTGCAACACCGAGTTTTCCTGAACGTTCGTTCCCGCACCCACATGGATTAGTTCATTGTCACTGCGCAGCACCGCGCCAAACCAGACCGACGCACCGCTATCGATACGTACTTTGCCCATCAATTGCGCGGTGGGCGCGATCCAGTAATCCCCATCCGCCGCCAATTCGGGTGCAATTCCGTCGAGTTCGTAGATCATGTCATATCCTCAAATTCAGTGTTCAAAGCGCGCACGCGGGCCATCAGTCCTGGCTGGCGATCTCGCCGAAGACGCTCGGCGGTGATGACGGCGCGCAATTGTTCTTCGCAGGTGTCCAGATCCTCGTTCACCAAAACATAGTCGTATTCCGCCCAGTGGCTAATTTCGTCACGGGACTTGGCCATGCGACCTGCGACAACCTGTGCGGTGTCTTGGCCGCGGGCATTCAGGCGCGCTTCGAGTTCAGCAATCGACGGGGGAAGGATAAACACCGACACCACGTTTTCGCGCAGGTTAGACGCGCGGATTTGTTGCCCACCTTGCCAATCCACATCGAACAGCACGTCACAGCCGCCTTCAATCGCGTCTTGTACAGGACCAAGCGGCGAGCCGTAGAAGTTCCCAAACACCTCTGCGTGTTCCAACATTTGATCGGCATCGACCATTGCCAAGAATTCATTGCGGGATTTGAAATAATAATCTTTTCCTTCAACTTCGCCCGGGCGCATAGGCCGCGTGGTTGCAGACACGGAAAAGCTGATGTTGTCGTCATCCGCCAGCAACCGTTTGGCCAAAGTAGATTTGCCAGCACCCGAGGGTGAGGAAATGATGATCAAAAGACCCAGACGTGTATTAACAGACATGATTACTCCACATTTTGGACCTGTTCGCGCATCTGGTCGATTACCGTTTTCAGGTCAAGCCCGATCGACGTCAGCGCGGTAAAGTTGGCTTTGGAACACAGGGTATTCGCTTCGCGGTTAAATTCTTGTGTCAAAAAATCAAATTTCCGCCCCATTGGGCCGTCCGCTGCCAGTAACTCATGTGCCGCTGCTACATGCGCACCGAGTCGATCCAGTTCTTCCGCCACATCTGCTTTTACCGCAATTAACGCCAATTCCTGCGCAATGCGGGTTTCGTCCACGGCATCCGTGTTGTCCAAAACCCGCACTACATTGGCCTTTAGGGTTTCGGCAACGTGGTCACGCCGAGCCTCCAGAACACTTGACGCAGCCGCACACAATTGTTCGATTTCGTTGATCTGATCGCTCAGGATGCCTTTCAACGCCGCCCCTTCAGCGGCACGTGCTTGGCAAAACGAAACTATGGCAGCTTTTAAATCCGCTTGCACCTTTGGGACCACTTCGGACAGGTCCTCCTGTTCGCCGTCCTGAAACGTAAACACACCAGGCAAGGCTAGAATCCCTGCGATATCCAGTGGCGCAACGTCGCCGCCCGCAGCTTTGGCCGCCACACGCGCCGCGTCGAGCGCCCGTTCCATGCCATCGGTATTCAACTGCGCCCCGCGCATCACGGAACTGCGTTTTACCTTCAGTCCGACCGTTATCGTACCTCGTTTACACTGCGCGCCAATGTCTTTGCGCACCTGTGGTTCCAGCCCTTCGAACCCGTCTGCAATTCGGGTGCGAATGTCCAATCCGCGCCCGTTCACACTGCGAATCTCCCACGCCCAAGTGAGGCTATCTGCGCTCCCGTTCACCGACGCGAAGGCTGTCATTGAGTTAACCATTTAAGAAACTTTGCCTCACTTTTAGATTAAATTTGTGCCACTTAGACGCTGCGGGGACAATTAACAGAGTGTTATCAAAATACACTGCATTTCTCAACAAATGCGTGTAAACTAAGGATGGGTGAATAATGGGATATTTTATGCGAGACGTTAGCGCAGGCGACTCTACGGTTACGCCTTTGTTTCGGAAAGACCGTTTTATGCAAGATCCGATTATCGTTGATCTTCTAAGCTATTGGGAAAGCCTGCGGGCTGGCCGTGTGGCGCCGATGCGGTCCGAGGTGGATCCACGAGAAATCACAGGCTCGCTCGAAAATACGTTTGTGCTGGAATACAATGACAGCTTAGATGTGCGATTTCGCCTTGCTGGGATCAAATTATGCGAGCTGATGGGGATGGAATTGCGCGGGATGCCAGCGCGTGCGCTTATCGAATTGGGCCATCGCGACGAGTTAAGCCGCATCATTGACGATATGATAAACGATCCCAAAATTGTAGAGGTGCAACTCTGCTCAAATGCCAACAAAGGCAGCTTACGGGCGCGTATGTTGTTGCTGCCCATGCAGGACCAAAAGGGCAAAATCGCACGGATATTGGGCTGTATGACGACCCACGGGCCGTCCATGCAGCACCCACAGCGGTTTGAAATCGAAGCGGTGAAAACGACCCGCATTGTGGGCGTTATGGACGCAACCGAACCGCAACCCGCCGTTGGTTTCGCAGAGGAAGACGAACCGTTTATGGGGCCGACAACTTTTAGCAAACCAGAAATGCCAGAACGGGTCCAAACCCAGCGTTTGGTGGCAGGAAAGCCGTATTTGCGTTTGGTCAAAGACGACTAAACAAACGCGCCACAGCACAAAAAAACGCGGCCCCAATGAGGCCGCGTTTTGCGTTTCATAAGGTGTGAGCGATCAGCCCGCTTTGCGCCGTGCTACAACCCGTTGTTCCAACTGTTCGGATACCAAAAACGCCAGTTCCAACGCTTGGGAGGCATTCAGGCGCGGGTCACAAGCTGTGTGATAGCGCGAGGACAGATCCTCATCCGTGACCGCACGAACACCGCCTGTACATTCAGTCACGTCTTTGCCCGTCATCTCAAAATGTACACCGCCTGGCACTGTGCCCTCGGCGTTGTGGATGCCAAAGAATTCTTGCACTTCGCGCAGGATACTGTCGAAGGGACGTGTTTTATAACCAGACGTAGACTTGATCGTGTTGCCGTGCATCGGATCACAGGACCAAACAACGTTCGCGCCTTCTTCCTGCACCGCTTTGATCAACCGTGGCAGGTGATCCCCAACAGCCCCCGCGCCAAAACGGGCGATCAAAGTCAGACGACCCGCTTCGTTTTCTGGGTTCAACTTTTCCATCAGAACTTTCAGATCGTCGGCAGTGGTTGTTGGACCACACTTCAGACCGATCGGGTTTTGGACGCCGCGGGCAAATTCCACATGCGCACCGTCAGGCTGACGGGTGCGATCCCCGATCCAGATCATGTGACCAGAGCCCGCAACGGGCAGACCAGATGTGGAATCGATGCGGCACAAGGCTTCTTCATATTCCAGCAACAACGCTTCGTGGCTGGTGTAAAAATTCACCGTATGCAGTGAAGACGTGTTGTCCGAATTGATCCCAGCCGCCGTCATAAAATCAAGGCTGTCAGAAATTCGGTTCGCAAGTTGTGTGTATTTCTCGGCCGCCCCTGCCGCATTGGCGAAGCCCAGGTTCCATTCGTGAACACGGTGGATATCGGCAAAACCGCCCATGGAAAACGCACGCAGCAAGTTCAGCGATGCCGCCGCCTGCGTGTAAGCTTCAAGCATACGGTCCGGGTTTGGAATTCGGGCTTCGGGCGTAAAGTCGATATCGTTGATGATATCACCGCGGTAGGACGGCAATTCCACACCATCAATGGTTTCCGTGTTGGCCGAACGTGGTTTGGCGAACTGGCCCGCAACGCGGCCAATTTTCACCACTGGAACCTTCGCGCCATAGGTCAGCACAACCGCCATTTGCAGCATCACTTTGTAGGTGTCGCGCAGCATATCAGCGTTGAATTCTGCAAAGCTCTCGGCGCAATCGCCGCCCTGCAAAAGAAAGCCTTCACCACGGGAAACTTGCGCCAGCTTGGCCTTCAAGGACCGCGCTTCGCCTGCAAAAACCAGCGGCGGATAGCTAGACAAACGCGCCTCAACCGCCTTTAGGGCAGCAGCGTCGGTATAATCTGGCATCTGAATCCGCTCTTTAGCGCGCCAATCAGATTTTTTCCAAGCCGAAGTCATCGGGTCTCTCCTTGGTTGTTTTTTAAGACGTTTTGCTTACATGACGTTCAAGGTCTTGGCTAGCGCTCTGGTGCTCTAAACACTTCAAACCAGTGCAAAAATCGCACAATAAAAAGCAACACTACGTTAGCGTTAAGGTCTTGCCCGACAAATACAATTTCTCCAAGTTGAGGAAAACCCACGACACCCGACTGATTCGGGTCGATTAGGCACGCTACTATGTCCGAAATATCCATGCGCCCTGCAAAAGAAAAAACACGCCAGTTCGTGTTCCTTTTGCTCCAAGATTTCACTTTAATGCCATTTTCCAGCGCGCTCGATGCGCTGCGGATTGCCAACCGCTATGACAACACCGAGCGCTATTCGTGGAAGATCGTGTCCGAAAACGGCCAATCCGTAACCTGTTCCAACGGCCTGACAATCATGCCTGACATGGCGCTCGAAGAATTGTCGCGTGATGACATTGTTCTGGTCTGCGGTGGCATGGGCATTGATCGCACTTCTACCAAAAACGTGCTGAACTGGCTGCGCCGCGAAGCGCGTCGTGGGGTGTCCATCGGGGGTCTGTGTACGGGTGCCTATACGATGGCCAAAGCGGGTCTTTTGGAAGGCAAGAAATGCACGATCCATTGGGAAAACTACGACAGCTTTATCGAAGAGTTCGACACAGTCGATCTGTCCAAAGCGGTCTATATCGTGGATGGCAATCGGTTTACGTCGGCGGGGGGCATGTCCTCGCTTGATCTGATGCTCAAGCTGATGGCGAATTTTGATGGGGAAACACTGGCGAATTTTGTGGCTGACCAGTGTTTGCACACCAACATTCGCACCGACCGCGATTCACAGCGTTTGTCGATCCCAACACGCATTGGCGTGCGGCATCCAAAGCTGTCCACGGTCATTCAGATGATGCAAAACAACATCGAAGAGCCAGTGTCGCCGTCTATTCTGGCACAAGATGTGGGTATGTCGACACGGCAGCTTGAACGGCTGTTCAGCCGATATCTAAGCCGTTCACCAAAGCGGTATTACATGGAATTGCGTCTGCAAAAAGCGCGCAACTTGCTGATGCAAACGGAAATGTCGGTGATTAACGTGGCGCTGGCCTGCGGCTTTGCCTCACCTTCGCATTTTTCCAAATGCTATCGTGCGCAGTATGACACAACACCGTATCGCGAACGGGGCTCGCAGGCATCAAAGCCGACGGTTTAGCGGCGTATGCGATAAAGCGAACCGCGATCCACACTTAGAAACCAGATTGACCCATCCGCAGCTTCGCGCACATCGCGCACGCGGCCCGTTTCACGGGATTCCAGCGTTTCACCGGCGCTGACACGATTGCCCGACCGATCCAGACGCGCGATATGATCGAATTTCAGCGACCCCACAAAGAAATCGCCCTTCCATTCAGGGAACATTTTGCCCGAATAGATCATCATGCCAGAGGGCGCGATGGACGGGTCCCAATAAAAACTCGGCTGCTCCATGCCGGATTTTGACGTGCCTTCGCCAATTTTTCGACCTGAATAATGTTCACCATAGGAAATCACGGGCCAGCCATAGTTTGCACCTTTTTTCACGCGGTTCACTTCGTCACCGCCCTTTGCACCGTGTTCCGCCACCCAAATTTGACCAGACCCGTCCATTGCCGCGCCTTGGGGGTTGCGGTGGCCGTAAGACCAAATTTCGGGTTGGGCCTTTGCTGTATTCACAAAAGGGTTGCTGCTGGGCACACCACCATTTCGGGCCACACGAACGACGCTTCCGTTGTGACGGCTAAGATCTTGTGCGGATGGGCGGTCGCCTCGTTCCCCAACAGTCACGTACAAAAACCCATCCCGCCCTTCGACAACCCGCGACCCAAAATGCCGCCCGCCTTGCGTGCCTGATTGCATTTCGAACAGTGTCTTAACGTTGCTCAGCGTCGCTGCGCCTATGTCCAATGTCGCAGAAACCAGCGCCGTCCCCGTTCCATTGGATTGGCGTTTGGAATAGGTAATGAACACCGTACCACTGCTCGCAAAGTCCCGCGCTGCGACGACATCAAGCAAACCACCCTGCCCGCGGTCTACAACCTTTGGCACATCAGACACGCGTCGCCGCTCTCCGTTTGGAGCAAACAGATACAACACGCCCCGCTTTTCCGTCACAAGGAAGGATCCATCGGGCAATATCGCCACCGCCCAAGGATCGTTCAAATCCCCAGCCAATCGTTCAATCGTCACATTTCCAAGCGAGGTTTGCATCGTCTGGGCCATTGCGACCAGCGGGGCAAAACACAGGGCAATCACAGCTATCAATCGGGTCATGGGTCTGGTCCTCTTTCACGCAAGTGACTCTAAAGATGGCACAAATTTCCCCAAGGGCAAGCACGACGCCACCCACTGGAACCGAACGAATCCCTTGCATAAAACCACGCGTTCAATATTGTCTCGCCACCAATGTGTATTCAGGGAGAAAATCACATGAAAAAACTATTGCTCGCATCCGCAGCATCCGTAGCACTTGCAAGCGGCGCATTCGCGGACGGCCACGCTGGCGTAAAAATCGGCATTATCTTCGGCTTCACAGGCCCAATCGAATCTTTGACACCATCTATGGCTTCTGGCGCTGAACAAGCGATGGCCGAGGTCACTGAATCCGGCAAACTCATGGGCGGCAAGGCCGTTTCATCTGTACGTGCAGACAGCACATGCGTCGATTCCGCTGCGGCCACGGCTGCTGCTGAACGTCTGATCACATCTGACAAAGTGTCTGGCATCGTTGGTGCGGACTGTTCAGGCGTGACAACAGCGATCCTGACAAACGTTGCGCTGGCAAACGGCATGGTGATGATTTCACCGTCTGCCACATCTCCTGCGCTGTCCACAATCGAAGACAACGACCTGTTCTTCCGCACAGCGCCATCTGATGCGCGCCAAGGTGCGGTTATGACATCCGTAATCATGGACCGTGGTATCAAAGAAGTTGCTTTGACATACACCAACAACGACTACGGCAAAGGTTTGGCTGACGCATTCCAAGGCGCTTTCGAAGCGGCTGGCGGCAAAGTGACCATTTCCACAGCACACGAAGACGGCAAAGCGGACTACTCTGCTGAAGTTGGCGCGTTGGCTGCGGCTGGCGGTGAAGTTCTGGTTGTTGCAGGCTACCTTGACCAAGGTGGTAAGGGCATCATCGAGGGTTCCCTTGATTCCGGTGCGTTTGATACATTCGTTCTGCCAGACGGCATGGTTGGCGACAGCCTACCAGAAGCCATCGGAACAGATCTTGATGGCTCGTTCGGTCAGGTTCCAGGCACAGACAGCCCAGGCGCTGGCAAGCTGGTTGAAATGGCGGGTGACGCATACGACGGCACATCCCCGTTCACAGCGGAATCCTATGACGCAGCTGCGCTGATCATGTTGGCGATGCAAGCGGCGAACTCTGCCGATCCTGCTGAATACAAAAGCAAGGTCATGGACGTTGCCAACGCACCAGGCGAAAAGATCCTGCCAGGTGAACTGGGCAAAGCGCTCGATATCCTCGCTGCTGGTGGTGAGATCGACTATGTTGGCGCGTCCAACGTAGAACTGATCGGTGCTGGCGAAAGCGCTGGTAACTACCGCGAGATCGAGATCAAAGGCGGCAAACTGACTACAGTTAAGTACCGCTAATCGCGTCTTGAAACGACCAAGCAGCCCGCATTCCGTGCGGGCTGCTTTTTTACATTGGCTGCTTACAGTGTCTGCGCGCATACCATGATCAAAGTTGAAAACCTCGCCAAACGCTTTGGCGGCTTTTATGCCGTGAACGACGCGTCTTTGGAAATCGAAACAGGCTCTATCACAGGGCTGATCGGCCCCAACGGTGCGGGTAAAACCACGCTGTTCAATGTGATCGCTGGGGTCCATGAACCCTCAGCTGGCCGTGTGTTGCTGGACGGCGAGGACATCACAGGTCTCCCGCCCCACGCGCTATTTAATCGCGGATTGCTGCGCACCTTTCAAATTGCCCACGAATTTTCCACCATGACTGTGCGCGAGAACTTGATGATGGTTCCGCCCAACCAAGCAGGCGAACGCCTATGGGACGCATGGTTTAGCCCAGGCAAAGTCCGCGCAGAAGAAGCCGAGATTCGCAAAAAAGCGGATGAAGTCATTGAATTCCTTGAAATTCCCCAAGTGGCAGATGAGCTGGCGGGGAACCTCTCAGGCGGTCAGAAAAAGCTGCTGGAACTCGGTCGCACCATGATGGTGGACGCCAAGATCGTGTTCCTCGACGAAGTGGGCGCAGGCGTAAACCGCACCCTGCTCAACACCATCGGCGACGCCATCCTGCGCCTCAACAAAGAACGCGGATACACGTTTTGCATGATCGAACACGACATGGATTTCATCGGCCGCCTGTGTGATCCCGTCATCTGTATGGCCGAAGGCACGGTGCTGGCCAAAGGCACAATCGACGAGATTAAATCCAACGAACAAGTGATTGAGGCGTATTTGGGGACGGGCCTGAAAAACAAGACCCCGCAAGAGCAGAAAGACAACACACAGGCAGAGGCAACCACATGAGCCTGCTAAAACGCCTCGCCCTTGCAGCCACGTCTGCGCTGCTGGTATCAACCACACCGATGTTTGCCCAAAGCGTTGTGGGAACTGCTGTCATTGAGGGCCGCGAAGTTGTCCTTTTCCAAGATAAAACCTGGGCGTTCAAAGCCACAGGCGAAGAAAACTGCGAGGCACTGACCAAGCTCCTCAGCTTTTGTGGTGACACCTTCACATGGCGCAAGAACCCGCCGCCAAACCAAGTGATTGCGGCGCAATATACCCCCGACCCAAACCTGTACCTACAGTATATTCCTGAAAGCGTCGGTCTAGAGGCGGGCCTAAACTACGAATCGTTCCAATTGGCCGCGCTGCAATACGCGGCCAACGCCAATGGAACAACCGTGTCGAACGTTCCTATTTTGCTCAGCGGTGACGTCGAAGTGTCTGGCCTCAACGCCAAAACTGTGGCCTACCCCATCAACTTTCAAGGGACGCCCTTGGTGTTTCAAACCACAATGCTGTTGCAAGACAACTGGTCGCTGCAAATTCAGACTTATGATATCGGCGTCACAACGCTGACCGAAAAACACAAAAAGCATCACGCCGAGAGCCTTGCTCTCACGAAATTGAACACGCCTTAATCCGCCCAATCCAACCGAGACGATAACGATGACCTATCTTTCAGCATCAAATATGACAGGCGGCTACGGCGGCGCGGATATTCTGCACGATTGCACGATCGAGGCAGCTGAGGGCGAAATCGCTGTCATCGTCGGCCCAAATGGTGCTGGCAAATCCACCGCGATGAAGGCTGTGTTCGGGATGCTGGACATTCACACGGGTTCGGTCACGCTCGATGGTGAAGACATCACTAAACTGTCCCCACAGGCGCGTGTGGCCAAGGGCATGGCCTTCGTTCCGCAAACATCCAACGTGTTTCCGTCTATGTCCGTAGAAGAAAACCTTGAAATGGGCGCCTTCCTGCGCCGCGACGATATCAATGTTACGATGGAGCAGGTTTACGAGCTGTTCCCGATCCTGAAAGAAAAACGTCGCCAAAACGCGGGCGAATTGTCGGGCGGGCAACGCCAACAGGTGGCCGTGGGCCGCGCGCTGATGACACAACCCAAACTGCTGATGCTCGACGAACCCACCGCTGGCGTGTCACCAATCGTAATGGACGAATTGTTCGACCGCATCATCGAAGTGGCCCGCACAGGCATTTCCATCCTCATGGTCGAACAAAACGCCCGCCAAGCCCTAAACATCGCTGACAAAGGTTATGTCCTTGTGCAAGGCCGCAACCGCTTCACCGACACAGGACAGGCTTTGTTGAACGACCCCGAAGTCCGCAAGAGTTTCTTGGGGGGATGATGCGCATCTTCGCCTCAATAGTATTGCTTACCAGCATATTTGGAACACAAGCTCATTCTGGAGAGTTCATTTCATGTGAAGTCAACTTTTCATGCAAACCAGATGGTGTTTGTACCAAAATGAACGAGTCTTTTGACTTAATTTCAACAGATGAAGGTGACAGGGGAACTGGACTTCATTTGAAAGACGGGAAAAATGTAACCCGCCTGGGCAAAGACGGTAACAGCGGCTATTTGCATCTAAACAATAGTCTCGAAGGTTTTCGGATCATTTTTTTTGGAGAAGGTGACTTTGTTTGGATACCTTTTGGTGAAATCGAAGACCACATCAGACTAGGTAGGTGCGAATGATTTTCTATTCTGCCATTTTAACTCTTCTCATCCTCGCCACACCCACGCTCGCCCAAACCAACTGGGTCACGCCTGACACGTTCAACGTGACCTGCGCGATCCACACCGCCTGTCCCGTGAACGAGGCGTGCCGTCCAACGACCCAGTCCATCACGATCAACCACAACCGCGAACAGGGCATGACACAGTTTGTCCTGCCCAATGGGACCGAGAGCCTTGGCGTTCTTGGTGTCATGTCCGTGGACGCGACCCAAACCCTGATGGCAACAGCCAGCACCGACGCGCAGACCGTCTATCGCATAAACATCTTTCCTGACGCCGCCATGACCATCGGTGTCACCAACTATATCGACCGCCCAGAGGACACGTTCCTCTATGGCACGTGTAAGCAACCAGAGAGTTGACCCCATGGAAATCCTAAACGC
>CALLAV010000035.1 GCA_938001995.1 uncultured Amylibacter sp.
CCGCTCGCCAAAATTGACGGGATCGACGCGCTGATGACAGGGCACAGCCACCTTGTCTTCCCGTCCGAAAAATATGCCGACTTCGCAGGCGTGGACGCGGCCAAAGGCACGATCCACGGCAAGCCAGCCTCCATGGGCGGCTTCTGGGGATCGCACCTCGGCGTGATTGATCTGATGCTGGAAAAATCAGGCAACGAATGGCAGTTGGTCACGTCCAGCACGGAAGCCCGCCCCATTTCCATGCGCGACGAAAACCGCAAAACCGTGGCGCTGGTCGAAAGCGTGCCAGCTGTCGAGGCCTCCGTTCAGGCCGAACACGACGCCACCCTTGCCTATGTGCGCCGATCTGTCGGGCAAACCTCCGCCCCCTTGCACAGCTACTTTGCGCTCGTCGCCGATGACCCATCCGTACAAATCGTCAGCCAAGCCCAAACATGGTACATCACCGAAATGATGAAAGGGACGGAATGGGAAGGTTTGCCCATCCTGTCCGCCGCTGCCCCGTTCAAGGCAGGTGGTCGTGGTGGTCCTGACTATTACACCGACGTGCCAAAGGGTGATGTAGCGATCAAAAACGTGTCAGACCTGTACCTTTATCCAAACACCGTGCGCGCGGTGAAGGTGACGGGCGCACAGGTCAAAGGCTGGTTGGAACGCTCCGCTGGTATGTTTAACCAAGTCGAGACGGGAAAGGCGGATCAACTGCTGTTGAACCCAGAATTCCCATCCTACAACTTTGATGTGATGGACGGTGTGACCTATCAAATCGACATCTCGCAGCCGTCCCGTTTTGACAGTAAGGGCGAACTGCTGGATGCCAACTCCAGCCGTATCGTCGACCTGATGTTTGATGGAAAACCCGTCACGGATGACATGGAATTCATCGTCGCCACCAACAACTACCGCGCAAGCGGCGGTGGGGCCTTTCCAGGGGCAAAAGGCGATACGATCATCTTTGAAGGACCAGACACCAACCGCGACGTAATCGTGCGCTACATCGTGGAAAAAGGCACGATCAACCCAAGTGCCGATGCCAATTGGTCGTTCAAACCACTGGCGGATACATCCGTTCTGTTTGACACAGGGCCTAAGGGCAAGGACCGCATCACAGATGTAAAAGGCGTAAGCATCGAACCCGCTGGCGATGGCCCAGACGGGTTCGCCCGCTATCGCATCACGCTCAACTAAACAAACAATAGGTGGCCTTCACGGGCCACCCAAACCAGTCTCGGGTTACTTTTTCAAGGCTGCGCGTGCTGCGTTCATATCGCAGGTATGCTTGCCAGTTTTTGCACCGCCACGCCCACGCACGACGCCATCGTTGCCCAGCAACGCAGATTCCCCTTGATAGCTTAAACGAATTGATCCATCGCTTTGAACCTCGCTTTGCAGGCTGAACCCGCCACCGCGCACGCGGCCTTTTTTGAATGAAAAAGTCATCTGGCCAAAAGAAGTTCCGCCTTTGCATTTGTAGGCCCCAGCTGCATGTGCAGGCGCGCTTGAAAACGCGCCAAATGCCAGAACGCCAACGGCTACCATACCACCAAAAATCGATTTCATTGTTATCTCCTTTGCGACTATCCAAAGACTAAAACACAAAGCCGCCAATGCTGTCTAGCACGCCGCTCACATCGACATGTTCGAACAATCAAACGCATGCCGAACGTTCATTGGGTCATACATCAAAAGCTTCGCAACATCGTGGTCTTCTATCACCGCCTGATACCGCGCCGAACAATAGCCACGTGCGCGATCCATCACCGATTGAGGTACTGGGACACATTGCTTTTCGCATCCTCTGTATTCAAAGACGCCTGTTAACGGTCATCTTTGAACAGCGCGGTCATGATGCACGCCCATAAAAACCAACGCGTTCTTCTTCTGAAAACATCACATCTGGCGTTTCGTAATAGGAAAATACCGCAATCACCCGCGCACTGTCTCCCTCAACGGGTGTCACACGATGCGCTGTGTTCTTACCCGCAAACACATTTAACGTTCCCTCTGACAACTCTATCTGGCGCGGCGTGTCTTGGCCTTGCAACAAGGCCGTGACACCGTCGTAATTCGGATCTTCGTCACTGCGCAAATCGGACCGATATTCAAACGCGCCGCCCTGATCAGGGGCCTGCAACAATAGTGTCGTGGTGAATTCAGACCGATCAAAATGCCAGTTGAGCGCCTGTCCCGCACCATAAGACATTACATTCACACGCGCCAACGGATCCCCCATCGTAAAAAGCTGATCCTTACCCATGCACGCAGCCAAAAACGCGATGAACGGCGGCCATTCATACAACCGCATCAATGCACCCTGTCCCAATTGATCCGCACACAACGTTCGATTTGACGTTTCAAATTGCGCCAACGCCGGGTGATCGTCAGACAGCTCTGGGATCGACCTCTTAAAATAGATGTTGTGACTGCGAGTGTGCGAAAAACTTTCGGAGTTAAATTTTGACGCAAGGCTCTGCGCGGCTTGTGACGCGACGCGGGGATGCATCATGCCGTGCAGATTAAACATCCCGTGTTCCACCAAATCAGCGCGACATTGCGCGACCAAAGCGTCCCATGCGGGGGAGCCAGTTTGATCAATCGGAAAGCGGGTCAGGTCGAGGATGTCTTGCATACCGTCAGTTTGCGTCGGCAAAGCCCAACACGCTTTTCCAAAAACGACACGCCTATTTGCAAATATTGCGCAGCGCGCGCCATTCTTGGGGTGTCAAAACAGGTTCATACGCCTGCTCGCCGATCACATCTGCGGCCACGGCTGCCGCGGCACGTCCGTCCAAATTCGGGTGGCTCGCAAGATGAGACATCAATCCCGTTTGCCCGCCGTGTTCTTCTTTCAGGGTACGAAAGAACATTGCAAAGGACGCAGACGGTAGGTTCGCATCTGCCATCAACTGATGGGCAAATTCATCCGCACCTGACTCCGCTCCTTGTGCATATTGCGCAGAAATCAGCTTTTCCGTCAGCGCCAGCGCCATAAAGCCGCCCGCAAAATCCCCGAACACCATTCCTAAAATACCAACAGACCCAGCAGAGCGCAGCGTTAGGCGCATAGGGTCGCGGTTCACCACATGACCGATTTCATGACCCAGAACACCCGCAACTTCCTCCGGGCTGCGGGCCGCATCAAGCAAGCCTTCGAACAGCACAACCTGACCGCCTGGAACGGCGAAAGCATTAATCATCTCGTGATCGAATACCTGCACCTTCAGATCGTATGGTATCTCGGTCGTACCAACCATGCGCTTCGTCATCTTTTGCAACGCCAACAAACCTTCAGGGTTTTCGCAGGCTAGATCGTTTTCGTCGGACCCACCCAGAAACCGATGGATTTGGTTCATCGAGACGTCGCCCAGCGCAACCTCGCGTTCGATGGGGATCATGGTTGCCAATTGGTTTGACAGCGCAGGCAGGATCACGAACATAATCACAACCACGGACGCCACTGCCCCCGTAGACCAAACCACCAATTGCCGCCACTTGGATTTCTTCACCACAACCTTGCCAAGGTTGGGCGCATTGTCGCGAACAATCTGCGCAGCATTCGCCTCAAGCAGGATCAGCCGCGCAATACCGTCTTGCCCAAGGCTAAGGACAATCCCTTCGGCGCGGGCCTGTTCCCGCACTTCGCGCAGTTCTGCCAATGGCCAGATTTCCTCGGACGTGTTGTCTGATTGGATCACCAAAACCGATGTGTTGTGCCGTGTTTCCAACGTCACAGTTACAGGCAGTTGCCGCGCCGATTTCCCGTCGAAATATTTGCCCTCGGCTGGTGCATTCATATCCATAAACCGTCCCCTTAAATCGCCGCACCAACGTCCAGCGCATCAGCAAAGCCTTCGGCTTCGACCATTTCATCACGCGAGCGTTGCTGAATATCATCAAGCGCCTCTGGGTTCAAAATCTGTGTTTCTTGCACATAATGTTCAAGCACAGGTTGGCTTACAAAGATCATACCAAAGACCCCGTAACTTAGCAGCATGGCCAGATACCCAAGCACAAAGATCCCAATGCCGATGTAAAACCCCACGCTTATATTTTCTGGATCAAACAGTTGTTCCCCTTGTGACAACAGATCGAGCGTCGTCAAACCCATAAAGTTGGACGCGACAATCGAAAATGCGGAAAACACCAGACCCGCGCACGTGGAGGCCAACAACGCGCCGAGCACATAGGTCCAAAACACTTTGGCCGCGCGCGGGGCCGTCACAAAACCGACCTTCTCGCCCAGTTTTTTCTGATCGCCCAAAATTTGAAAACTAACCACTGCGTAATAGGCGAAGGCGTAATAGAACCACGCCACCCCAACGAAGACAAAGATCAGCACCACATATTGCTCGCTCATCAAGACCAAAGCACCAGGGACAAGAATGAGTCCCGCTGCAATGAAGTAGTGTTTCATGGCGGGATAAAGGCTGGTCCATTTGCCGCCCTGCACGAACTTTGTGTTGCCGTACCATGTGCGATCAATTCTGTATTTTTCGAGCCAGAACGTTTGGCGCGGCAACAATAACCCGAGCGTCACAATGGTCAGGATAGAATGCCCAATGGCCCGCCAAACATAGCCCCACGCCGCTGCGTCCACACCAAACCGCACGCCCCGCCAACGGGTGCGTGACAGGATATAGCGCCGCGCACGATACTGCGCGTAAAAGATAAACGGGATCACCGCCAACAAGGTGGCTTGGCTGAACAGAATCTGCATGGCTTGCGCCTCTGGTCCTTCACCACCCGAAAAAATGGATAGACCAACGAACGACAAGATCACTTGAAACAGCCCCAGATAAATCGCCAGAAACGCCACCGCGATCAAAAAGCCCAGCAGTTTTTCCAACCCATTGCCCGTGTATTCCATCGGGTCACCGCCAGGTGCTGTGGCCGACCAGAAGTACTTGCGAATGCGGGTCTTGGCCCAGAACCTATAAAAGCCAAGGGTGATTAGTGTCAGTATAGCCGTTTTCAGCGCCAGCCAAAACAGCGGCCCTTGCTCACCGCGATACTGCAAATCCATTGGTGGACTTGCCGCCGTCGCAACACGCGTGTCTTCTTGCGTGAGACGCGCAAACGGATCGTTGGAAAAATCACTGCTCATGATCTGCCCTCAAAATTCTTGTTTTTATTGGGCACAACCATGCGCCGAACGGATTAAAATATCAAAAGGTATTATTAGAACTTGTTGTCACGCGGGAAGCCACGTGGCGCCATACGCCCTGCACTTGCCCGTTTGCCCGTCCATTCGTCGAGTTCAGTTTCCGTCCGCGTCCGCCCCGCTGGATCGAGCCAGCTCAGACCCTCTGACCGCACAAATGTGGTGGCATCGTTCAACCCGCCGTCTTTGTACTTTTGCAAACGCACACCTTTGCCGCGCCCCATTTCTGGCAGCTCTTCAATCGGGAACACGAGCACTTTGCGGTTCTCGCCGACCACAGCCACATGATCCCCCGCCACAGGCGAACAGACCAGCGCACGCACGTCACCTTTGACGTTCAGAACCTGTTTGCCTGTGCGTGTTTGCGCAATGACGTCATCTTCAGAAACGATAAACCCATCGCCCGCCGTGCTGGCTACCAGCAATTTCCGGCCCGCTTTATGCAAGAACAAGTCAACCATTTCGACCTCGTTGGGCAGGTCAACAATAAGGCGTACAGGTTCGCCCATGCCGCGCCCACCCGGTAGTGTGGAACAGCCAAGCGTATAGAACCGCCCGTTAGATCCCATCAACAACAACTTATCCGTGGTTTCCGCGTGGAACAGGAACCGTCCTTCGTCGCCGTCCTTGAACTTTAACTCTTGGGTCAGATCAATGTGGCCCTTCATGGCCCTGATCCAGCCCATCTTGGAACAGACAATCGTAATCGGCTCACGCTCGATCATTGCTTCCAACGGCACTTCTTCGAACTCTGGCGCATCCGCCAATTCCGTGCGCCGCTCGCCGCCTTTGGTCTTTTTCCCGAACTTC
>CALLAV010000036.1 GCA_938001995.1 uncultured Amylibacter sp.
AGGAGGCGCTGTTCTTCAAACCGTGGAACCAAGCCTATCAGGATTGGGCCGTGGAACGGGGTATCTTTGACGCCCCCGCGCCTTACATGTTCAACGTCTATGTAGAACAAATTCAAAAGTTCAAACTCGCCGCCGAAGGCCACGGTGACATCCAGCCGCCAGATTACCTGCGCGATCAGCTAAAGGTCGCGATGGACCCACTGCCCGTGTGGTGGCAACCGATGGAAGAAGCACTGGTGAACAGCGAAGAATATCCTCTCCACGCGCTCACCCAACGCCCCGCCGCGATGTACCACTCTTGGGGCTCGCAAAACGCATGGCTACGCCAAATCCACGGCCATAACCCGCTGTACGTGTCAGGCGACATCTGGGCCGAACACGGCTTTGCCGAGGGCGATTGGGCCTTCCTCAAATCCCACCATGGCGAGATTAAAGTCCCTGTGGTCAAGATGGACGCGCTCAACGCGAAAACCGTCTGGACATGGAACGCCATCGGCAAACGCAAAGGTGCGTGGGCGCTCGACAATGATGCGCCAGAAACCACCAAAGGCTTTTTGCTGAACCACCTGATCCACGAACTGCTGCCCCCCAAAGGCGACGGTTTGCGCTGGTCGAACTCTGACCCGATCACAGGCCAAGCCGCTTGGTACGACCTGCGCGTCAACATCCGCCGCGCCGACGCGCCTGCGGATTTGCAATCGCAGCCAAGCCCAGCGCCACAGAAATCCCCCGTCGGCCCAGCGCCCAAAGATATCGCCTACGGAGAAGAGTTCTGAGCCGAACGCACACCATAACAGGCCACGGCGGCGTGAACCTTCACGTTACCGATCTGGGCCCACTCAATGCCCCCGTGATCATGCTGATCCACGGCTACTCTCAGTGCGGCCTGTCGTTCTTGCGCCAACACCCGTTGGCCGAAACCCACCGCCTGATCATTCCAGATCTGCGCGGCCACGGCCAATCAGAAAAGCCGCTAAACGCGGACGCTTACGCTTCGTCTGACCCTTGGGCGGGTGACATCAAAGCCATCATCGACACGCTAAACTTGCAAAACCCGCTGCTCGTTGGCTGGTCAATGGGCGGCTGGGTCGTGAATGACTACATCCGCGTCTTTGGCGACACCGATATCGCGGGTATCGCGCTTGTCGGGTCGTCCATCACCACGGGTCAGAAACTCCCGCCAGCGGCCCTTGCCGCTCGAACCAACAACCCAGACGTGGCAGCCACTGCCATGCGCGGCGATGATCTCGCGGCGAACCTCACTGCCACTGCGAAATTCGTGCAAGTGTGCTTCTCAACACCGCTGCCCGCCGAAGACCTTGCCTTCATGACGGGCTTCAACATGCTTTGCCCGCCAGCCGTGCGCGAAGCCTGCCGCACCCGCAACGAAGATTACCGCGACACCTGCGCAACCATGACAAAGCCTGCGTTGATCCTGTGGGGCCAGCACGAACACCTCGCCCCTGCCCCCATGGGCGAACAGGCGCTTAACACATTCCCGAACGCAACCGCGCTCATCTATGAAAACTCTGGCCACGCCCCATTCTGGGAAGAGGCCGACCGCTTTAACACCGACTTAGCCGCATTTGCGCACGACGCATTTCGCCACGTCAAAGGAGCCGCCGCATGACGACGCTACCCCAAACCACTCAGAAAAAGCTCGGGCTCGCCATCGACCTCGACATTTGCGTGGGCTGCCATGCCTGCGTGATCAACTGTAAGGAATGGAACACCTCCAACTACGGCGCGCCCTTGTCTGACCAAGACGCATATGGCGCAAACCCTGTTGGGACATTTCTAAACCGCATCCACACGTATGAGGTGAAGGCAGAGAATAAACCTGCCCAAACCGTCCACTTCCCCAAATCCTGTCTGCACTGCGAAGACGCGCCCTGCGTCACCGTTTGCCCTACGGGTGCGAGCTACAAACGCGTTGAGGACGGCATCGTTCTGGTAAACGAGAGCGATTGCATCGGCTGCGGCCTCTGTGCTTGGGCCTGTCCTTACGGCGCACGGGAACTCGATGCCAAAGAAGGCGTGATGAAGAAATGCACGCTGTGTGTAGATCGTATCTATAACGAGAACCTGCCCGAGGAAGACCGCGAACCAGCCTGCGTGCGCACCTGCCCCGCCAACGCGCGTCACTTTGGCGACTTCGCTGACCCAGATTCAAACGTATCCGTCATGTCCCGCGAACGCGGCGCGGTTCCATTGTTCGACGAACAGGGCACCAAACCCGTCAACCGCTACCTGCCACCACGGCCCAAAGCGGACATCCAAACAGACGGCGATATCGACATCCTCGCGCCGTTCCTCGACACAACACCATCGCCGCAAAAAGGCCTGCTCGGCTGGCTCGACAAAGCATTGGAGGCTATCTAAATGCATCCCGCACCATCCGTCATCGTCTTCACCGCGCTCTCTGGCCTCGGCTTTGGCCTTTTGGCCTTCCTCGCCCTTGGTATCCCTGATGTCTCCGGCACAACAGCGTTCATCTTCTTCTTTCTGGGCTACGCCCTTGCCGTTGGCGGGCTGATCTCCTCGACCTTCCACCTTGGAAACCCGCAACGCGCACTTAAGGCATTCAGCCAATGGCGCACCTCTTGGCTGTCACGCGAGGGCGTGTTTGCCGTGCTCGCGCTCAGCGTCACAGGCATTTATGCCGCCGCATTGATCTTCCTAGATCAAAAACTGCCTGTCGTCGGCATGATCGGCGCAGCCCTGTCCATGGTCTCTGTTTTCTGCACGTCAATGATCTATGGCCAGCTAAAAACCGTCCCGCGGTGGAACCAGCCAATGACTCCCGCAGTGTTTATCTTTTTCACACTCGCAGGTGGCGCATTGCTAGCGGCACAACTGAAACTGGCAGCACTCTTTATGATCATCCTTGGCGGGGCACAGCTGCTCCATTGGATGATTGGCGACAAACGCTTGAACCAAGAAGGCGGTACTATTGAGGCCGCCACCGGCCTCGGTCACCTTGGCAAAGTGCGCTTGCTCGAAAGCCCACACAGCGGCGAAAACTACCTGCTCAAGGAAATGGCCCACGAAGTTGGCCGCAAACACGCCAGCAAACTGCGCATGATCACCATCCTGTTTGCCTGCGCATTGCCAGCCCTGCTGTTGCTGTTCACCACACCAGGTCACGCCACGGCGGCCATCGCAATCGTGCTGCACCTCATTGGCCTGTTTGCAGGTCGCTGGCTGTTCTTCGCAGAAGCAGAACACGTCGTAGCGCTCTACTACGACCGCCACCGCGCCTAATACTGTTAACAATCAAGAAAATGCCCGCCGCTCACGCTGCGGGCTTTTTTATGTGCAAAACACAAAAGCCAGCAAGCTCGGGAGGAGGTGAGCTTGCTGGCCTTAATGTAACGGGCTCCGGGAGGAAGGACCGTTCTTAGTAAGTTTCGGGATAACCCTGGGAGGAGCGAGCCCCGAAACTCATTGCACTTATTTTCAACCTCCAAGTTGAACTGTGATGCATTTTTAGGCTGTTCCCCCGTAGGATAGGATTACGAACCCAAATGCTTTTCTTTTTGTTTGCTGCACCGCAGAACGTGTGCTGCAATGCAGCAATAGCATAGCCCACCTAACCCCAAAATACTTTGGTGCGCATAGGGGTTATGCCGAAACGGAAAGGATCTTATCGGGCATGGATATCTCCGCGCAGATGTTGGTTTTTGTGAAGGTTGTGGATTTTGGGAGTATCTCTGCCGCGTCCCGCAGCGTCGGCCAAACGCCGTCTGCCGTCAGCAAACAAGTCAGCCATCTAGAAGACCACGTGGGACACCGCCTGTTGCGACGCACCAAATCTGGCGTCTCTCTGACTGACGAAGGCCGCGACTATTATGAGATGTGCCGCGCCTTGGCCGAAAAGTTCCAAGCCGCAGAGGAGTTGATCTCGAACTACGACACTGAACCCAAAGGCAAGCTGCGCATCGCTTCGAGCGTGGCCTTTGGTAAATCGCAATTGATCCCCGCTTTGCAGACGTTCCTTGGGGCCAACCCCAAAATCGCCCTATCACTGGAGCTTACCGACCGCGCCATTGACCCAGAGGAAGAGGGCTTTGACGCCACCATCAGCTTTCCGGAGCAACTGACAAACCCAAACCTGATCGCACGCAAGATCATGTCAAATGAACGGGTGCTTTGCGCTTCGCCTGCTTTTTTGGAACGTCACGGCCATCCCAAGACGTTCAAGGACCTCGAATCTTTCAACTGTCTGCGCACATCCAACGTGGTGGGTCGCAATGCGTGGCAGGCTGTACTGGACGGTAAGACATATGATGTGGATGCCTCGGGCAATTTTGAGGGCAACAGCGCCCACGCCGTCTATGTTGCTGCATTGGCAGGCATGGGGATTGCGCGTTTGTCGAACTATCTGGTGGCTGACAGCATTGAGTCGGGCGAATTGGTCCGCCTGTTCCCAACCTACGCGCAAAAACATGCAGACGTGGCAGTGGTATTTGCAGGTCGGCGCAATCTCCCCCCCAAAACCCGCGCTTTTGTCGATTTTCTGGTTAAGACATTCGAGCGGATTTGAAGACGGTTCTTGATCAGCCGTGAAAAACCAAGGTCCTAAACGGAAAAAAACGCTCTCAGGAGGCAGATCCGAGAGCGTCTTTTTCTTGCCAGAGCCGTGGGAAATTCAGGGGACGAGACCTGTTTTTCTTTGGCTTCGTTGTCTTTCACCTCAGTTTCCTCGGAAACCTACGCGCTACTTTAACAACTGGTGCGGTGCACCGTACTGACCTGGAGGTGGGCGGCTGTGCGCCCTGAAGTCGAGAATGGTTATCGCCCAAGTTTTCCTTGTTTTCTAGGCTCTATGCGTGAAACGACACATATTCTTCGCGAATGGGACCAACCTTTTTCAATGTTAAACTGGCGCTTCGTGAAACGACACCGCCTTGATTCCCCGTGCAATTCGCGAAGCGTCATATGACCACCACCACATTGCCACTGCTTCGGCACGGGCGTGACACATTGTTGCCAGATTCTGTGCCTAACTGGGTGTAACTCACGAAAAACAGGCATTTGGCATGAATATTAACGTTATCTTCTCTGGACGGGATCGAATCGTCCTTCACGCGCTTCCTGCGGTGATGTGGCTGGCAAGCTGTCTATATACAGTTTTGATCATTCTGAACGCCCTGCCCCCGATGTTGTCCTCTGACTCCCCTGTTTCTCTTAAGAACATTGCCGTCATCTTGATGTGCATCCTTTTGATGTACCCCGTTTATCGCCTTGGTTTCATGGCCATCACGCGCGCTTTTCCAGATGCACCTGTGGTTAAACGTGTGGCCGCTTTGTCGCTGATTTGTGTGGTTGTTGGTGCGATCTGTCTTGTGGCTGCGATTCTTGCCGTTGACCTCACGGGCAACCCGCTCAGCGGTGCAGACACAAAATGGTATTTGTTGAACCTGCTTGTTGGCATGTTTTTAATGCCTGTCTTCTTCTTTATCATTCGCGGTGGCAGCATTGTACGCGATCAGCTTGCAAGTACAGGAAGCGGCCATGCAGCCCGCATGATTCTGCGCAAGCTCGGCCCTGATGCGGGCCAAAAGCTGGTGCGCATGCAAAGCGCAGATCACTACGTAGAAGTGCATACAGAAAAAGGCGCAAAACTGTTGTTGATGCGCCTTTCGGACGCGACGCAGATGCTAGATACATTTGACGGCGCACAAGTGCATCGCTCCCACTGGGTCAATTACGCCGAGATTGCAGGCGTTATTAAACGCAATCGCAAGATTTGGTTGCGCATGTCAGATGGCGCCGAAGTGCCTGTGTCACGCAGTTTCCGCCCGTCCTTGCGCGCCGCGGGAATGATCTGATCATTTCAAAAATAAGACCAAAACGATGATGCTTAAGACAACCAGCGCGATACCCATTATTTCGCGCCTTGTCGTGGTTTCCTTAAAAATGAAGTAAGACGCTAAGAAAGAGAAAATCAGCTCCACCTGACCCAATGCTTTTACATAAGCTGCGTTTTGCAACGTGAACGCTGTGAACCACCCTAGCGATCCGAGCATTCCTGTCAGCCCTACCAAACTTGTTACACGCCAATGGCGCACCACCTTGCCGATCTCGCCCCCCTCACGCAATTGCAACCACACCGCCATAATCACTGTCTGAAACAGCGTCACACACATCAGCGTGAACACCGATCGCAACAGAAAGTGTCCATCGCCCAGCGCCAATGACGCCCCGCGATACCCAATGGCAGACACACCAAACAACGCCCCACTGGCCAAGCCGAGGCCCGCTGCACGATTTAAAAACCGCCGCCATCCATCGCCCCCTTCTGGTGGGTCAGACAATAGGATCACACCGACAAGCCCGATCACCACAGCGAACAAACCATAGCCTGAAATCCCCTCCCCCAGCAGGATCACACCCACTAAGGCAGTCTGGATCGTCTCGGTCTTCTTAAACGTAATCCCCACGGCAAAGTTACGCTCTGAAAACAGCGCCACCACCAACATCGTCGCCAATATCTGCGCAACACCGCCCATCGCCGCAAACGCCAGAAACCGACCATTCAGCGCAGGGATGTCCCAGCCGTTCGCCCAAACCAGCACCGCCAATAGCCCAGCGGCCAGTGGCGCGGCAAACAGGAACCGCGCAAATGTGGCTCCACCTGTGCTCAGCCCCGTGGCTTTCAGATGCTTTTGCAGCATAAAGCGCAGGTTTTGGCTAAACGCCGCCGCAACAGTTATCGGGATCCAAAGTTCCATGCTTCCCAAGAACCACGCGGGCTCTCAAAGGTCGAGTACCCCGCTCCTGTTTCTTTTGTCTTCAAATACTCAAAACAAAAACGCCCACTCCGAAAAGCAGGCGTTTCAAATCATCAGTATAGCGACGGCTTACTTCTTAGCGGTCGTTTTCTTTGCGCCTTTGGCTTCCAGCGCATCAATTCGCGCCATCAGCGCTGCGTTTTCTTCGCGCGCCTTTTGCGCCATTAAGCGCACCGCATCAAATTCCTCACGGCTTACAAAATCCCGATCCGCCAGCCAGCGGTCCATCCAGCTTTTCATGGCTGTTTCCGCTTCGGTCTTGGCACCCTGCGCCACGCCCATTGCGTTGGTCATCACTTTGCTGATGTCTTCAAAGAATTTGTTCTGGGTCTGCATAAGCGCCCCCTTATCATAGCTGCGTTCCCTTGTTATATGGGGATCAAACAGGCAATTGCAAAGCCCAAAGGCGCGACCCATCGCCCCGATTGGCAGATAAGAGCATAATATGATCGCGGCCCTTCCCTTCCCCAATATCGACCCGATCTTGTGGAGCATCGACATCGGTGGCTTCACTCTGGCCATTCGCTGGTATGCGCTGGCCTATATCGCTGGGTTCTTGCTGGCATGGTGGTGGGCCAACCGCGCCATTCGCAACGGGCAGCTTTGGGCGGGTGATACCGCCCCCATGACGCTCAAACATACTGAAGATTTCCTCACTTGGGCCATCATTGGTGTTATTGCAGGCGGTCGTTTGGGCTGGGTTTTGTTCTATTCGCAGGGCGCGTGGCTCGATGATCCCACAATGATCTACAAAGTGTGGGAGGGCGGCATGTCCTTTCACGGTGGCATCCTCGGCATCGTTGTCGTCACCATCCTATTCGCGCGCAAATACGCGATTCCTATGTTTTCCCTGTCGGACGTTCTGGCATTGGGTGCGCCCATTGGCCTGGGCCTGGGGCGTCTTGCGAACTTCATCAATGCTGAATTGTGGGGCAAGCCGACCACTGCGCCTTGGGGCGTCGTCTTCCCTAACACGCCTGATTGTCCGTTGACGTGGCTCGAACCCGTTTGTGCCCGCCACCCTTCGCAACTCTACGAAGCGATCCTTGAAGGTGTCGTGCTGTTTATCGTTATTGCCTATCTTGCGTACCGACGCGGCTGGCTTAAAACACCGGGGGCGCTAACAGGTGTCTTTTTCATCGGCTACGGGGCGGCGCGCTTCGTAGTGGAGTTCTTCCGCCAGGGCGACGCCCAATTCACCAATGCAACGAACCCATGGGGCCACATCCTGCGGCTTGGCGATAATGTGGACAGCATCGGCTTTACCATGGGCCAACTTTTGTCCCTGCCAATGATCGCTTTTGGTGTGATCCTTCTGGTCTATGCCCGCCGCAAATGACTGCGCTTAATGACATCCTTTTGCGCCAAATCGCGCGACTTGGCCCCATGACTGTGTCCGAGTTTATGGCCCAGTGCCTATATCATCCTGAACACGGATATTACACCAACGCGGCCCCATTGGGTGCAAAAGGCGATTTTACCACCGCGCCCGAAATCAGCCAGATGTTCGGCGAATTGCTCGGACTATCGCTCGCGCAGGCCTGGCTGGATCAAGGGGCCCCCGCCCCGTTTTGCCTTGCCGAGCTTGGCCCCGGATCGGGTCAATTGATGTCTGACGTGCTTCGTGCGACCAAATCGGTTGCTGGATTTCACGCCGCCATGCGCCTGCACCTGTGCGAGGTAAACCCGAACCTCAAGGCAGAGCAAGCCAGCCGCCTGCCCAACCCAACATGGGTTTCTGACACCACCAACCTACCTGACCTGCCCTTGTTTCTTATCGCAAACGAGTTCTTTGACTGCTTGCCGATTAATCAATATGTGGCCCGCGAAGATGGATGGGATGAAACCATCATTGCGGCTAAGGACGACAAGCTCACCTTTGCCCGACGCCCCGCAGGTGCGGTGGAAACCGAATTGCCCGACGCCCCTATTGGAACAATCGTTGAGCTGTCCCCATCGGCAAACGCAATCGCCCAAGACATCGCCAGCATCATCGCCAGAAACGGCGGCTGCGCGTTGATCGTGGACTATGGCAATGCCGGTGGCGGCGATACGTTGCAAGCCTTGAAGAAGCATACCAAAGTGGATCCGCTACACGATGTAGGGCAATCTGACCTTACCGCACACGTGAATTTTGCTGCCCTGCGCGATGCATTGAGCGATGTGCAAACCAACGGCCCTGCCCCCCAAGGCGCGTTCTTAGAGCGGCTTGGCATAACAGCCCGTGCGCAGCAACTCGCACAGAATCTATCTGGCGATGCGCTCGAATCCCATATTGCAGCCCACCGCCGCTTGACCCATCCAGACGAAATGGGTCAACTCTTTAAAGCATTCGCCATAACACCAATTGGCGCACCAACACCCGCAGGTTTCCCAGATGACCCTTGATGTAATTACATCCACCGCTCTGCCCCCCAAACACGGCTATTTTTGCCGTGCTGGGGGTATTTCAACGGGGATATATGCGGGGCTGAACACAGGTCTTGGCTCTAATGATGATCCTGCGAACGTTTTGCACAATCGCGCCCTTGTGGCGCAGCACCTTGGCGTGACGCTCGAAACCCTTGGCGGTGTGCATCAAATCCATTCGCCCACCGTTCACATCGCAACACCTGAAACCATAACCGATCGCCCAAAGGCCGACGCGCTTGTAACCAATCACAAAGGTCTCGCGCTGGGTGTGTTGGCCGCAGATTGCGCCCCGATCTTGTTTGCGGATGCAGATGCGGGCGTTATCGGTGCGGCGCATTCGGGTTGGAAAGGCGCCGTGGGCGGTGTCATGCAATCCACTATCGCTGAAATGATCAAGCTCGGTGCTGCACGTGAAAACATCACGGCCGTTGTCGGCCCCTGCATTTCCCAAGCCAACTACGAAGTCGGACCAGAGTTTCTGGAACAGTTCACGGATGAAAACCCAGACTTCAGCCGCTTTTTCACCAATGGATCAGGCGACCGTTATTTGTTCGACCTGCCAAGTTTCTGCCTGCACCAGTTACGCGCCGAAGACATCGGTCACGCCGAATGGGTTGGTCATTGCACTTATGCGGATGAGAATCGGTTTTATTCTTACCGTCGCACGACGCACCGCAAGGAATCGGACTATGGGCGCATGATTTCGGCCATTGTATTGTAGCCAAATCAGAAACAATGTGACGAGTCTTGGGCCCTATTTGCCTCAATCGAAGACGAGTGGGAACGCTATTTTCCGTCACATCCCCAAACAAATAAGGGTTAACGAGCCCTTTCAATGTTCGACACAATTCAATCTAAACTATTTGAAGAATTCACAATCATACCGTTTTCCGGCGCATTTTCCGCCCGTATCGCCCTCTAAAACTCTCCTTAACGAAATGAAATAAATGCGCAGGAGCAGAGCAATGAAAAATAAACGTTGGATGAAATGGGTTCTTAAAGAAGCTGCCGACATGTCCAAAGGCGACAAGTAGGATTTACCGCACCCGTCTCTCTCCCAAGACTTGGGTGCCCAAAAGAAAACCCCGCGTTTCTCCCACGCGGGGTTTTTCTTTGCCTGGAATTTGGGATTAGTCGTCTTTGGAACGCTCTTCGAGCACACTAAACGGGACACCCGGCGCGTCTTTGGCCCCGCGAATGACCAGCGATGTTTTCACACTCGCCACATTGTCCGCCGCCGTTAGCTCATTGGTCAAAAATGTCTGGAACGACGTTAGATCGGGTGCCACGCACTTTAGAATGAAATCGATCTCACCGTTCAGCATGTGACATTCGCGAACGAGCGGCCATTCGCGGCAGCGGTCTTCGAACGCGCTTAGGTCCACTTCGGCCTGACGGCTAAGCGCGACCATTGCAAAAACCTGCACCTCAAAGCCCAATTCGCGTGCGTCTACATCCGCATGATATCCACGAATGAAGCCGCTTTCTTCTAGCGTGCGCACACGGCGTAGGCATGGCGGCGCGGAAATGCCCACGCGCTTGGCCAACTCCACATTGGTCATACGACCGTCTGCTTGCAGTTCCGCCAGAATCTTACGATCAATTGGATCGAGCTTAATGGTTGGCATGGTCCCTCCGGTTTTCGACGCGCATTGGCTGATCCGCGTCACAGTCGCGGCAAATTACGCAAAACACACGGTTTGCGCAATAATATTTCGCACTTGCGCAACATTATTTCTTAACAGCGGCCAAATCGTTCAAGCCGACGTGAAAATCCGTCCCTTTCCCTCCCTCACAAGCCCACGTATACAGGCGCAAACTGTTTTTCTGCCAAGGATTCCCACCTATGTCTGACACCCGTCACACCCGCCTTTTAATCATCGGCTCTGGCCCCGCAGGATACACCGCTGGCGTTTACGGCTCGCGCGCGATGCTGAACCCGATCCTTGTTCAAGGTATCGAGCCAGGCGGTCAACTGACCACCACAACCGAGGTCGAAAACTGGCCCGGCGATACAGAGGTCCAAGGCCCCGACCTGATGATCCGCATGGAGGCCCATGCAAAGGCAATGGGCACTGAAATCATCGGTGACATCATCAACGATTTGGACCTGTCCAAACGTCCCTTCACCGCCACAGGTGACAGCGGCACAGTCTATACCGCAGATGCCGTGATCCTTGCGACGGGCGCGCGGGCCAAATGGCTGGGCCTTGAATCTGAGGAGAAATTCAAAGGGTTTGGCGTGTCTGCCTGCGCCACATGCGATGGCTTCTTCTATCGCGGACAGGAAATTGTGGTTATCGGCGGGGGCAACACCGCCGTTGAAGAGGCGTTGTTCCTGACGAACTTTGCATCCAAAGTGACTTTGATCCACCGCCGCGATGAATTGCGCTCTGAAAAGATCCTTGAGGATCGTTTGATGAAGAACCCAAAGATCGAGCCGCTTTGGTTCCACGAGTTGGAAGAAGTGATCGGCGAAGACAATCCGCTGGGCGTTGAAGCGGTTCGCGTGAAACACACCAAAACAGGCGAGATCACAGAAATTCCCTGTAAAGGTGTGTTCGTTGCTATCGGCCACGCCCCTGCCAATGAACTGGTGATTGATACGCTGGAAACCCATATGGGTGGGTATGTTGTGACCAAGCCTGACAGCACGGAAACGTCAATTCCGGGTGTGTTCGCCGCGGGTGATTTGACAGACCATAAGTACCGCCAAGCGGTGACATCCGCAGGCATGGGCTGCATGGCCGCACTGGAAGCGGAACGTTTTCTAGCTGAAAACGAATAATCGAACTCCAACATTAAGCATGGTGGCATTTCTTTGATGCCATACAGATTTTGACGCCGAGCCCTTAAAATATGGGGTTCGGCGTTTGTTTTGGTGCAAAAACCCCCGTTGCATCATTGTCACGCCCCTAGAAATCAAAATTTGAGCACATATTTTCCTTTGTAGCGATGGGCATCTATGCAATGTGTTCACGCGTGAACATACTTTGATTCGTGAGTACCTGAGTTGCAAAGCGCAAAAGCCAAATTTGAAGACGAAGACCAGCTCTTCCGACTTCTACGCCAGCTTGATCTGGCCTCTGATGCCTCACAGCGCGCTCTTGCCGCTGCGATTGGGGTGTCATTGGGTCGGTTGAACGCTTTGATCAAATCCGCGATCGATACAGGCCTTGTTAAGATCAGCGACCGTGCTGGCCCTGACAAACGCCAACGCTTCACATACTCCCTTACCGTTCGCGGGGCCGCTGAAAAGATGCGGCTGACTGACAGATTTCTGGCACGGAAATTCGCTGAATATGACGCGATCCATGCTGAATTAACCGGAACCACCAGCGGATTGGTTCCGCTAAAACACAGGACTATTATGATGGAAAATAACCTCGCCCCAATCCCAGAGCTGTATGTTTCTTATGACAGCGCACAAAAACTCAAGGTCGAAGCAGCTGATCTGGTCAGCCATGATCTGACACCCCGCCAAATCTGTGATTTGGAATTGTTGATGAACGGCGGCTTCAACCCGCTCAAAGGCTTTTTGAGCGAAGAAGACTACAACTCTGTTGTTGAAACAATGCGCATGACGGACGGCTCGCTTTGGCCAATGCCGATCACGCTCGATGTGTCCGAAGAGTTTGCTGGCTCCATTGAAATCGGCCAAGATATCGCTTTGCGCGACCAAGAAGGCGTAATTTTGGGCACGATGACCGTGACCGACCGTTGGGAGCCAAACAAATCCCGCGAAGCCGAGATGGTTTTTGGCGCAGACGACAGCGCCCACCCTGCTGTAAACTACCTGCACAACACCGCGGGTAAAATCTACCTCGGTGGTCCCGTGACAGGCATTCAACAGCCCGTCCATTATGATTTCCGCGGCAGTCGTGACACGCCAAATGAATTGCGTGCTTATTTCCGCAAAGTGGGCTGGCGCAAAGTGGTTGCGTTTCAAACCCGTAACCCGCTGCACCGAGCGCACCAAGAACTGACGTTCCGCGCGGCAAAAGAGGCGCAGGCCAACCTACTGATCCACCCCGTTGTGGGCATGGGCAAACCTGGCGACATCGACCATTTCACGCGGGTTCGTTGCTATGAAGCGGTGCTTGATCAATATCCAGCGTCCACAACATCCATGTCTTTGCTGAACCTTGCCATGCGCATGGCTGGCCCACGCGAGGCTGTTTGGCACGGCTTGATCCGCAAAAACCACGGCTGCACCCATTTCATCGTGGGTCGCGATCACGCGGGTCCGGGCAACAACTCGCAGGGTGAAGATTTCTATGGCCCTTATGATGCACAGGAATTGTTCCGCGAGCACCAAGAAGAAATGGGCATCGAAATGGTGGACTTTAAGCACATGGTTTACGTGCAAGAACGTGCACAATACGAACCTGCGGACGAGATTGAGGACCGTGAAAACGTCACAATCTTGAACATTTCAGGCACAGAGTTGCGTCGTCGTTTGTCCGAAGGTCTGGAAATCCCAGAGTGGTTCTCGTTCCCGTCTGTTGTGGCTGAACTGCGCAAAACCAAACCGCCACGGGCCAAACAAGGCTTTACCGTGTTTTTCACAGGCTTCTCTGGCTCTGGCAAATCGACGATTGCAAATGCGTTGATGGTAAAGCTGATGGAAATGGGCGGTCGCCCGACCACCCTGCTGGACGGTGATTTGGTTCGTAAAAACCTGTCATCAGAGCTGGGCTTTTCAAAAGAGCACCGCGATTTGAACATCCGTCGCATCGGCTATGTCGCATCCGAGATCACCAAAAACGGCGGCATTGCCATTTGTGCACCCATCGCGCCCTATGCCACAACCCGCCGCGCTGTTCGCGAAGATATCGAACAGTTTGGTGCGTTCCTCGAGGTACACGTTGCCACTTCGATCGAAGAATGCGAACGCCGCGACCGCAAAGGCCTTTATAAGTTGGCGCGGGAAGGCAAGATCAAGGAATTCACAGGTATTTCTGACCCTTATGATGTTCCAGAAAACCCAGAACTGCGGATCGAAACCGAAAGCGCAGATGTGGACAACTGTGCGCACCAAGTTCTTCTGAAACTGGAAAGCATGGGCCTGATTGCTGCCTAATTGTGGTAAATTTTACCTTTCAAAAAACCCGGCAATTTGTCGGGTTTTTTATTAAATATCGCTAAAAACTGTCCCCTTCCACAGTTTTGCCACAATTGGCACATATTTTGAACACGTATCGGGCGCGTATCGCCCAAGTGTGATGAGTATTGGAGTAAGCGCATGTTGCGTATTAGTGATCGGGGAATTCCACCCCACATGCTGCATCTGTATGAACAGGATGCAGGAAGATCCCCAAAATCAAAGTTACAGGATAGCGCCTCTGGCTTGCCGTCTGTGTTGGCAAAAGTTGGCAGTCACCTTTGGACGGGTCTGATCGCCTTGCGCAGCCAGCCTAAATCCGAAAGTTTTGCGCCTGACAGTGCCAAACGGGCCGAGGCCCGACCCTGTGAAACCCAATACCTTGGCGAAGCGCAACTGCGCGACACCCGCTGGCGGGCCTCTTAAACGCAAACAGGGGCCTGAGGGCCCCTGCTCTTTCTCAAATTGGTTAATTCTTAGTGTACGCTGACAGGTGCAAACTCGTTCGTGCGTGCAATTGCAAAGGCAATGTCGCGATCTTTGGCCAACGCCAGTTGCTCTCCGTCTTCGGAATGGATCGCGTAAATATGCTCTTCTTGTGAAAGCTGCGCCTGCACATCGGCTGGCAGCTCTGACACATCAACAGCCCGCACATAGACAACACGGTCCAGATTTTCATGGTCGAAATTAAACTTCACATTCATAGCTGATACTCCTTAACCCTTTGAAATTTCGATGGTTTGAACAACCGTGTCTGGCAACGCGCGGTGCAGATCCACGTGCAGCAAGCCATTTTCCATGGACGCGCCCGCAACCTCAACCCCTTCGGCCAGAACAAACGAGCGTTGGAATTGCCGCGCCGCGATGCCGCGATGCAGGAACATGCGCCCTTCGCTGTCATCCACTTGGCGGCCACGGATCACCAGTTGCGCGTTTTCCAGCGTGATCGACAGATCCTGCTCACGAAACCCTGCAACAGCCAAGGTAATGCGATACACGTTTTCTGCGCTTTGTTCGATATTGTAAGGAGGATAGCCCTCATTCCCGGATTTCGCCGTGCGTTCTACCAAACGGTCCAATTGTTCAAACCCCAGCAAAAACGGATGAGATGCAAAAGATATCTTTGTCATATTAAGCCCTTGTTATAGCGACTTCGATGTCAGGCCCCGTTTCGGCGACCCGTAATAGAATATGGGGGCTTACCTGTAGATTCTCAAGAACTTATTGATCAAGCCACTGTTACCCACAGGAAATTTGGGGTAATTTAAGACAACCACTGGTTCAAAAGGCCGTCTAATCCCATGACGAACTCTCCCCAAATGGCACGTATGGATATTTTGCGCGTGAAATTGGCCACCAAACGCCAAGAACACCGTGATTTGGACGAAGCAATTCATGCTTTGCACGAAAGAGGCCATGTGGATGCACTCACGTTGCAGCGACTGAAGCGGCAAAAACTCTGTCTGAAGGACGAAATTCGACGTCTAGAGGACGAAATTACCCCAGATATTATTGCTTAACGAAACCACAGGCCTATAGTGCGGCCTTCTTTCAAGAACAGGTGGGATCGCAATGTCTCAGATCAAAGTCGGAATCGTTATGGGCAGCCAATCGGATTGGCCCACGATGAAAGAGGCCGCCAACATTCTGGACGAACTCGGTGTCACGTATGAAACCAAGATCGTGTCCGCCCATCGCACGCCCGATCGGCTGTGGTCTTATGGCAA